>JAZSJP010000061.1:0-2853 GCA_045534395.1 Eubacteriales bacterium
TGAACATCCTTCCGCAATGCGAAGGTATACCGATTTATTTCCCGTTGTCAGTATTCTGCCGTATTCCGGCGGGGGGCAGGAGAGAGGCTTGTATTCTTCAAAACAAGAATCACAACGGATCGCTTCTACGATTTTGTCGAAACTTCTCGAGCCCAAACAGGCGTCGACTTCGGGAAGCAATTTCAACACCTCGTGTTGATACCGTTCCGCAAGACAACCCGTAACAATCAGTTTTTTTAACCTTCCTGTTTCTTTATACGATGCCGCTTCCAAAATGGTTTCAATGGATTCGGATTTTGCGGCTTCGATAAAGGTGCAGGTATGTACCACCACCGCTTCGCATTCCCCAAGGTTGGTGCAGATCTCAAACCCCGCGTCTAAGAGGCGTTGCAGCATCATTTCCGCATCAATGCGGTTTTTTGCGCATCCCAGCGCAATCATTCCGATTTTCAAAAGGTTTCGTCCTTTCTGTGTTCGTAGCGGGAGATTGCCCCGGAAATCAATGAGGGTGCATATCCCAAACGAGCCAATTTGGCAAAGATCTTGTTTTTTTGCGCAGGATCGGTCAGATCCTTTCCCTTTGCCGCTTTTTCAAGGATTCCGTCTAACTTTTCTTCTTCCTGCAGAAGGTCGTCAAAGACCTCGTCGGTCACTTGGCGCACGGTATCTTTATCAATTCCGTGGGTGTAAAGTATTTGCTCAACACGGCGACGCCCATAAGACGCCTTTCCCAGCTCCGCTAAGCGCTTTGCATAACGGTAATCATCTTGGTATCCGTGCTTTTCCATATACTGAACGGCACTTGCCGCCGCATCTTCCGCAATTCCTTTGTCTTGAAGTTTGCGAAGCAATTCTTTCTTGGAATAGTCTTTACGGCTCAGGATATCTACGCATTTTCGAATGGCGTCCAAAAGATGCGCCTTTGCCCGAAGAAGTTCAAAATCCTCGTCGTCAAATTCAGTTCGGGGAAGAATCAAATTCTCATTCAAAAATTTCTCGTTTGCAAGAAATTCCAGCCCCTCTTCTGAATATACTTCAAACAGTTTCGTCCGTTTGTGGGGACGAATGTCTGTAATCAACACCATATTATTCTTCGAAATCGTCGGCAGAAATGTTTATGTTGGCAGATTTTTCCGTTGCGGTTTTGGGCTGACGGGAGGATTTCGTAACCTCTTCCACCGCTTCTTCGTTGCCTCGGAGTTTGTCGTTCAAATCCTTTTGTAAGCGCTCTGCCAAAGCCACGTCGGTTTCGATCATCTTCTTTACGTTTTCCCGACCGTTGCCTAAGCGTTCCGCCCCGTAAGAGAACCAACCGCCGGATTTTTGAACGATTCCCAACTTGACGGCGCAATCCAGCATTTCACCCGAACGGGAAATGCCTTTTCCGTAAATGAGGTCGAATTCCGTTTCCCGGAAGGGAGGGGAGACCTTGTTCTTTACAATCTTGACCTTGGTGCGAGAGCCGTATGCTTCCGTACCGTTCTTCAGGGTTTCGATGCGACGCACGTCCAAACGTACCGATGCGTAAAACTTCAGCGCGTTACCGCCGGTGGTCACTTCCGTGGGACCGTACATGACACCGATCTTGGAACGCAACTGATTGATAAAAATGCAAATACACTTGGTTTTGGAAATGATTCCCGCCAATTTCCGCAATGCCTGAGACATCATTCTGGCGTGAAGCCCTACGTGGGAATCTCCCATATCACCTTCGATCTCTGCCTTGGGAACCAACGCCGCCACCGAGTCAACGACAATAATATCCACCGCGCCGGAACGCACGAGCGTCTCGGTGATTTCCAACGCCTGTTCACCGTTATCGGGTTGAGAAACCAAGAGGGAATCAACGTCTACGCCCAATTCCGCTGCGTAAACGGGATCCAAAGCGTGTTCTGCGTCGATAAATGCCGCCGTTCCGCCCATTTTCTGACATTCCGCAATGGTATGTAAGGCAACGGTGGTCTTGCCGGAACTTTCCGGTCCGTAAATTTCCGTAATGCGTCCCTTGGGAATTCCCCCAACACCCAAGGCAAGATCCAACCCAAAGGAGCCGGTGGAAACGCTTTCCACGTTCAGGGTAGAATTTTGTCCCAAGGTCATAACCGACCCTTTTCCAAAGGTTTTTTCAATTTGGCTCAGCGCCGTTTCCAGCGCTTTTTTTCTGTTTTCCTGTGCATCTGCCATAGTACCGAATCCTCCGTTTTCTCATATCTTAAATGCTAAAATTATATCTAATATTATACAACATCTTTCGCGAAAATGCAATAGATTTTACTTTTTGTTTCGCTTTGCGTTTCATATTTTTATCAATTTGTTCGAAAAATCTTCTTTTGCCGAAAGATTCGACGCCAAAAATCGGAACATTTTGTATATTTTTTCATAAATACTTGATTTTTTTCATAAGAAGGTATATAATGTGTTCATACAAAATATGGAGGTTAAATCAATGAGTTTGAAGAGCAAATATCTCAACGAAGTTTACGAAAACGTTGAAAAGCGCAATCCCGGTGAGCCTGAGTTTTTGCAGGCAGTCTACGAGGTTTTGGAATCTCTCGAGCCGGTAGTCGCTCAAAATCCCAAATTTGAACAGGCCGGCGTCATCGAGCGCATGGTCGAGCCCGAACGCCAAATCAGCTTCCGCGTTGCTTGGGTTGACGATAGCGGAAAAGTACAGGTCAACCGCGGTTATCGTATTCAGTTTAATTCCGCCATCGGCCCTTATAAGGGAGGACTTCGTTTCCATCCTTCCGTTAACTATTCCATTATGAAGTTCTTGGGCTTTGAACAAACCTTTAAGAACAGCCTGACGGGACTGCCCATGGGCGGCGGTAAGGGCGGTTCCGACTTCGATCC
>JAZSJP010000215.1:0-7383 GCA_045534395.1 Eubacteriales bacterium
TATGCCGGAATGGATTCAGTCAAAAGACTGGTATAGGCTTCTCCTTCAACTGACATAAATCTCTTTTGCATGATTTTATTTTTTAATACGTTTACGCCGGATAAAAAACTCATACCTACGTGATGCGCCATGAAAGATTGAATCACGCGAGGATTTTCCGCGCCCGTTCGATAGTCGATTGCTTCATAATAACCGTACCGACCTTGGGGAAAATGCTTTTTATTTTTCTCTGCGATACGAGGGAACCACGGGTATGCCAAAAAAGTAGAATACGGAGAAACCACGTGAGAAAAGGATAAATCTCGCCGTAACGCCGCAATCGGAATTCCAAAAGCACGGTACTGATAATTCAGCATGGAATCAAACTGATAGTAACCGCTTTCGGAAATTCCCCAAGGAACTCTCTTCTCTGCAAATCTGCGTTGTGCAGAAATAATTCCACGCAATGCTTCCCCGCTCAAAGTTCTTCGATAGGCAGGGAGAAAAATATGAGGCATAAAATATTCAAACATGGTTCCTGACCACGAAGATAAAATCAAATCACCCTTCTCGTTTCCCGTCGGTCTTGCAAGACGAGACCAATGTTCTACCGGGACCTGGTGCTTCATAATTGCGTAAAAAGAAGTCAAGCGTGCCTCGCTTGCATACAAATCGTAATATGAAGTTGAAAATTGTTCATCCTCTACGTGATATCCTATGGGAAACAATTTTTTATGAGGATCGTACAACAATGAAAAATCCGTTGCGTCAAGCAATTTGTCAATACGCAAAGCAAGATTGTTCCCTTTTTCAGAATGCAACTCTTTCAAACCTTGAGAAAGTGTGAACATAGACGCCGCATAATTTCCGCAATCCACCGATGACACGTATTTCGGAGGTAATACTTTAAGCGTTTGCGTGTCATACCAATTATACAAGTGTCCATTCCATTTCGGCAACGATTCCAAAGTATCGACAGAATGCTCTAAGCGGTCGTATAATTCGTCTTCGGAAATATAATTCAAATCATAAGCGCCTAAAACCGAGAGCAGTGCAAATCCGATATTTGTGGGAGACGTTCTGTACGCGGCAATGTTGAGGGGTTCCTGTTGAAAATTATCCGGAGGAAGCCAATGACTTTTTTCGTCCATTAACTCTTCGTAATATTTCCACATGGTTCTCAATTCTTCCTGCAACTCCTTTGTATTAGCAGACTCACTTTCAAAGGGTTGAGAAAGATGTTTGGCGATAACGGGCGCAATAACCCAAAAAGCTCCCAAAAGAGTGGTTTGCGGGAAAAAGATAAACAAAAAACCAATTAGTTGCCAATGCAAGCCATAAAAATAGTCACATATTTCGTTTCCTTTCATTGCTGAATTTGCCGCAGTGGTCCATTCTAATTTTTTTCGTCCGGAAAATTGCCGAGCAAGACCGCGAACAGCGCCGTCAATACCGTTAACTGCTCTCGTGGGTAGAAACAAAATATTTAATATAATCTCTTGAAATCCTTCAAAAAACTCCCTATAAGGATGATATTTCCGCACGGAGCCGTACGCCGTAGAAAGAAAGGACGGAAAACGAAGAATAAAAGGAAAAATAAGCCAAAACAATCCGGAAAATAATGCCTTTATCCCGATAAATGGGGTCAGGGCGATTTGAAAGAAACAAAATGAAGGAAAAAGTGCTCGCAGAAGATTGTGTGCTATTTTAAAACGAAACAGCTTTGAATCGTTTTTCTTTGAGGACAAGAAAATTGCATTTTGAAAATCTCCCCGAATCCAACGGTGCGTTCTTTTTTCGTCTGAAGGCAACGTCTCGGGAATTTCATCAAAAAAGACGAGATCCGAAACATTTGCACACCTTAAGATCTCTCCTTCCGGAAGATCATGGCTTAAAAGAGGATCCGAATAAAAGCGTCGGGCGATCAATTCTTGATAAAGCGAAATGTGAAAAATTCCTTTCCCGCAAAAAATCCCCTCGGAAAATAAATCTTGATACAAATTGAAATGAGGACTATGATACAATTCCGTTCCTGAATTTCCCGCTAAAAGCGAAGAATACGGCGTCCTATAAGATGTTTCGGGATTGGCCTCTATGCGAGGTGCAGCAATACCGTATCCCTTTACGACACGATAATATCCGTTTGATGGTTTTGCAACAACGGGTGGATGATTCGGATGCTCCATAAATCCGATCAGGCTTTCGACAGAGCCTGGAGTAGGTTCCGTATCCGAGTCGAGAGAAATAAAATACTTTGCCCCCGATAAATTACCGACGCAAGCAGAAAAATTGTCAGGGTTTCCTTCCAATAAGGCACAAAATTCCATGATTGCACCTTGCTTACGGCCGTATGCTTGATATCGGTATTCATTCGGTACCCATTTTCTCTTTCGAACAGCGCAGAAAAAACGGTCTTCCAGCCGATTCCGCTGAGAGATTTCTTTTTCCAAAAATGAAAGCAATTCTGCTTCTTGTTCAGACAACTCAACGTTACTCGCAGGAAAATCCAACAGAAGACCGATGCGAATCGACGGTATACGAATTCGACGAGAAAGAACGTCCATACGATGTAATAAATTCTTTACGTCTTCACAATTTTTAATAATAGAAACAATCGTCACGAAAGAAACCGGGCACTTTTCGTGGCTAATTTTAATTTTTGGTAATAATTGAGCCTGAATTTTGCGAGAGTAAAACGTATCACAAAGCAATTTTGCAGAAATAACTACAGGAATGAAAGACAAACTTAGCAAAGAGATACTTTTTGTAAAACAGAAAAATAAAATTACTCCCGAAACGATCAAGAATAATAAAACAAAAAAATACGATTTGCAACACTTTTGACGTAATAATCGTGCACCGATCTGTTGCGTTTCTGCTGTAGGGGATTTTCGTGCTTCTTTCAGCAGTTCAACCGCAGTTTCACGTTCGTTTTTTTTCAGTTTTTCAGCACGTTTTCGCAACTGCATCCGATAAAGATTTTTTGACGATTCTTCCAACAGAGGATATACTGTATCACACCGCAAAACGTCCTCTGCTCTTGAAAGCTCCTCTACACAGGAAGTACAATCGTAGGAGTTTAATACGTGTAAGGAGTTGAGAATCTCTTTTACGGAAGAATTCTCCTTCAGATGAAAATTCAAATGTGTAAGACAGTAATATTCCGTCAACGGAATTAAACAAGCTATTTCTGCATATGACAAGTTTTTCCGTTGTGATAATTTATTAAAAAAAGAAGAAATTGATGCCTCCGAGAAAGAGTAATCGGATAATTCACAAAAATCGCGAATTTCATCCAATATCATCGGCACTCCGTTTTCTCCTAAAGAACATTCGGAGTAATCTTTTGAAACGTTTATAACACTCAGACAGCAACTGCGAATCAAATAATTATTTTGAGCAATTTCCCGACGGATCTGAGTCGTGGTCAACGCAGCATTTGACAGAATTTCTTTATATAGCTTACGCACGTTTCTAACTTGCTTTTTTGAAATAATTTTTTTCATTTTATCCTCCGTAGATTCTTTGGTTTTAACAGTTTTTCCGAATACGTTTCAAATATTCGACGAAATATGAAGAAAGATGTCTGCACTTGACAGAAAGATAGATTTATAGTATAATATATAATGATTCATTTAAAAAGGAGACGTTTTTTTCTATGCCAAAAAGCATTTTCGTGGATCCGGCAGAGGTTCGCAAAAAAGGAACCATTCGAATCGACGATATCCCCATGAATCAATATTCAAAAACGATTCAAGATGCCCGAGAAGATTTTTCCGACGATGCACTTCTTGGGATTTTTCGTGATATGTATTTAATCCGTGTCTTTGAATCCTTGTTGTTCGAGGTAAAAAAGTACGGAAAATATCAGAATATTTCTTTCCGATATGATGGACCCTTACATCTTTGTTTGGGACAGGAAGCCGCTGTCGTTGGACAGGCATATTTGTTGACAACAGAAGATCTGGTATTCGGTTCACATCGAAGTCACGGCGAAGTCCTCGCAAAGGGTCTCTCCGCGATCCGCAAGCTTTCCGAAAAAGAATTAAAAACCGTTATGGAAAATTACGACGGCGGAGTCATTGAAAATATTATTGCAAAAGACAACTGCAATATTAAAGATTCAGCGGAAGACTTTTTAATTTACGGAACCATGGCGGAAATTCTCGCTTGCCCCACCGGATTTCAGGAAGGACTTTCCGGCTCCATGCACGCGTTTTTTCCGCCCTTCGGAATGTATCCGAACAATGCTATCGTAGGGGCTTCCGCTCCTATTGCCGTGGGGGCGGCTCTTTATAAAAAAACCAACAAAAAACCCGGGATTGTCGTATCCAACGTGGGGGACGGCGCCTTGGGCAGAGGACCCGTTTGGGAAGCCATGAATTTTGCCGCAATGGATCAATACAAAACCTTGTGGGAAGACGGCTATCAAGGCGGGTTACCGATTATTTTCAACTTTTTCAATAATTTTTACGGCATGGGCGGACAAACCGCAGGAGAAACCATGGCGTATCAGCAGTTGGCAAGAATCGGCGCCGGAATTTCTCCCACGTCACTTCATGCAGAACGAGTAGACGGAAGTAATCCTCTTGCAGTAATTGATGCAATGGAGCGCAAAATTGCATTGTTAAAAGAGGGAAAAGGTCCTGCGCTTTTAGACGTTGTTACCTATCGCATCTCTCCACATTCCGCATCTGATCATGAGTCTTATCGCACCAAAGAAGAAGTTTTAACTTGGATCGAACAGGATCCTATTTCCGCCTTCCACAGAGAATTGGTCGCTGCCGACATTGCCACGGAAGAACAAATTAACGATATTATCGAAGAAATCGATCAGAAAATTTACCGTATCTTTTCTCTCTGTGCAGATCCCAAAATTACACCGAGAAGTACTGAAAATGCAGATCAAAAAATTGAGAAATATATTTATTCCAACCAACACGTTTCCGCTTTTGGTCGGAGTTCTTGCGATGCGTTAATTAAGCGCTCGGAAAATCCACGCATAAAGTCCATCGCTAAAAAGTCTAGAAAACAGACCGAGACGGAAAACGGAATTGAGTTGCGTGACGCCGTTTTTGAAGCAATTTTAGATAAATTTTACGAAGATTCTACCTTGATTGCTTACGGTGAAGAGGTGCGCGATTGGGGCGGTCCTTACGGCGTTTACGAGGGACTGACCGAAGCTCTCCCCTACCATCGCTTTTTCAATTCTCCCATTTCGGAATCTGCAATTGTAGCAACTGCCACGGGATATGCTATGGCGGGCGGCAGGGCTGTAGTGGAATTACCCTTTTGCGATTTTCTCGGTTGTGCGGGAGATGAAATATTCAATCAGTTGGCTAAATGGCAATTCATGAGCGCAGGACACCTGAAAATGCCCGTAGTTTTGCGTATAGCCATCGGATCGCTGTACGGAACCCAACACGCCCAGGATTTTACCTCCATGACTGCTCACGTTCCGGGACTGAAAGTGATTTTTCCCGCAACACCCTACGATGCAAAAGGATTGTTGACAACCGCATTAAACGGAACCGATCCGGTCGTAATGTTTGAGTCTCAAAACCTGTACGGCATCGGAGAACAATTTCAGGAAGACGGTGTACCCACAGAATCCTACGAATTACCCATCGGCGTGCCTGATATCAAACGCCACGGGACGGATTTAACCATTTTAACCATCGGTGCCGCGTTGTATACTGCAGTAGACGCAGCAAAGCGATTGGAAGAATACGGTATCTCTGCAGAAATTATCGATGCGCGTTCCTTAGTACCATTTGATTACGAAGTACTTCTTTCCTCTGTTCAAAAAACCGGACGCTTACTTTTAGTTGGAAATGAAGTGGAACGCGGCGCTTTTTTGAAAGATATTGCCCAAAACGTCACGGAATTGGCATTTGATTATCTTCATTGTGCGCCTGTGGTTTATGCTTGTCGAAATTGGATCGCGCCCACTACTGATATCAGTAAGAATTTCTTCCCGGATACGGAACAGATTTTAGATCTGATTCATCAAAGAATATTACCTCTTTCCTGTTATACGCCGAAAAACAAAATCAGCCCCGAAGAAAAACTTCGTAGGCTGAAAAAAGGATTATAAAAAGGAGACGCTCTTTGAGCGTCTCCTTTGCTATTAATAATTTTGGTAGAAAGCAAGGCAAGCCTTATGCATGTGGTAAATATCCAATTTGCTTGCCAATTCGTAAGGTGCGTGCATAGAAAGCAGAGCAACGCCGATATCCAACACCAGGATATTGCGGTCTGCCAAAAATTGAGAAACGGTTCCGCCGCCGCCCTGATCGACTTTTCCCAACTCCGAAGTTTGATAGAGAACGCCGTTGTCATCAAAAATCCGGAGTATCCTTGCCAACAATTCGGCAGGTGCTTCGGAACAACCGCCCTTTCCGCGGGAACCGGTATATTTGGAGACGGCGACCCCGTGATTTACTAAAGCGCTGTTACGTTTTTCATATACAGAAGGATAGGTGGGATCGAACGCCGCGTTAACGTCTGCGGAAAGCGCACAGGAATTAGCGAAAGCAAGACGCGCGTTTTCTTTTCCGCAAAGTTCCGTCAAAAAGTCGGAAACGAAAGAACAACGCATACCGGAAATACCCATACTTCCCACTTCTTCCCGATCGGCAAATACTGCAACGCAGGTTTTCTTGGGAACTTCTTTCAGAGCAAGCAAAGCGGTCAATTCGGGATAGGCACAAATACGGTCGTCGTGACCATAGGCAGAGATCATACTGCGGTCGAACCCGATATCACGCGCTTTTTCTGCGGGAACAACGGAAAGATCCGCCGTTTCAAAATCTTCCTCGGTAATTCCGTATTTCTCGTTGAGAATCTGAAGAATTTCTGCCTTATAAGATTGTTCTTCCGATTCTGCATCGGGCTTAGAACCGATAATGACGTTCAAATCTTCCCCGGCAATTTCTTTCTGATCCTTTGCCAAGTGAGGTAACAGATCGGAGATATAGAATATGGGGTCGGAAGGATCGTTTCCAATTTCAACACGAACCGTTTCACCGTTCCGCTTACAGATTACGCCGCAGAGAGCCAAGGGAAGGGCATCCCAATGATACTTGCGCTCACCACCGTAATAGTGTGTTTTCAGAAGGGTCAATCCGCCGTCTTCGTAGATGGGTACCTGCTTGAGATCCAAGCGGGGACAATCCACGTGCGCCGCGGTAATATTAAAGCCTTTCGTCACAGATTCGGAACCGATAATCGCAAAAATTACGGCGCGATTGTGTTGAATATAGTAAACTTTATCGCCGGGGCAATACGTTTTTCCGTACTCGAAGGCAACGAATCCGGCTTCTTTTGCAATTCTTACAGATTCTTCTACGCAAAAACGCTCGATTTTTCCTTTGTCAAGGAATTGCTTGTACCCCTCACAAT
>JAZSJP010000119.1:0-1803 GCA_045534395.1 Eubacteriales bacterium
CTTCGGGAACGCCTACAACGTCCTTCCAAATGCGGTAGGCTTCGTCATCGCCTTCGTAGATGGACGGCCACAAAAGGTTTTCGGGAATCTCCATAACTTTGGTCAAGAATTCCCAAGAAAAGGCAATGGCTTCTTCTTTAAAATAATCGCCGAAGGAGAAATTACCCAACATTTCAAAATAAGTACCGTGACGGGCGGTTTTTCCCACGCGCTCCAAGTCGGGGGTGCGGATACACTTTTGGCAAGTGGTGACACGACGGCGAGGCGGTTCTTCTTCCCCGGTAAAATATTTTTTCATGGGAGCCATGCCGGAGTTAATCAAAAGAAGTGATTTGTCGTTAATGGGAACGAGGGGAAAGCTGGGCAATCTCAGATGCCCTTTACTTTCAAAGTAAGAGAGATATTTCTCCCGAATTTCGTTGAGACCCATGCTGTGCATTGTATTATCTTCCTTTCAAAAGGTAAATTTCATATTAGACGAAGCGGCAGATTTCACAAAATTCCGCGTCGATGGTTTTCATGGCTTTTTTTGCCGTGTCTTCCGAGGAAAACAGTCCGTAGACGGCAGTTCCGCTCCCCGACATTTCCGCACCCAAAGCATCCGCCTTGAGCAGTTGCTCTTTCAGTCGCAAGACCGAGGGGCACACCTGCGCCGTTGCGGCGGTAAGATGATTGGAAAGGTAGGGCACAATATCGGATTGATTCCGCAGTGCTTCCAGAAATTGAGGCGTTGTGGGAGATTGCGGAGCCGTTAATTCATCAAAGAGACGATAAACCTGAGGCGTCGAGGCTCCCTCGTTAGCCTTGACAAGCAAGACCGTATATTCGGGAAGGGGTGGCAAGGGGGTCAGACGTTCTCCGATGCCTTCCGCAAGACAAACACCGCCTTCCAAAAAGAAGGGGACGTCGGCACCCACAGAAAGTGCCACGGCGCGCACCCGTTCTTCCGAGGGAGAGATTCCGAACTGCTTGCAAAGAAGTTTGAGAACCGCCGCGGCATCGGACGACCCGCCACCCAATCCGGCGCAGGACGGAATCCCTTTGACAAGGTCAATTTGAAAATTCCGTTCTTTCGGAGAGAATTCTTCCAAAAATGCCTTTGCCGCTTTGACGCAGAGATTTCTGTCGTCGGTGGGAATTTCGGGGTCGGAGCAGGTCATGGCAATTCCCTGCCCACCCGACGTTAACGATACGGTATCGGCAAGAGACACCTGAGCAAAAACCGAAGAGAGAAGGTGGTATCCCTTGGCGTCTCTTCCGGTAATATCCAACGTCAGGTTGATTTTGGCATAGGCTTGTATCTGCACGTCAGCCCTCCAGGCGGGAAATAAACCGCTTCAGGCGATCCATGGCAATCTGCAAATGGTCCATGGAATAGGCGTAAGAAATACGGGCAAAACCTTCTCCGCTTTCTCCGAAGGCGCTTCCGGGAACCATGGCGACCTTTTCTTCTTCCAAAAACCGTCGGCAGAACTCTTCCGAAGAAAGTCCGAAACGGCTGAAATTGGGAAAGACGTAAAAAGCGCCCAAAGGTTCGAAGCAGGGGATTTGCAATTCTTCAAAGGTACGCAATAAAAATTTACGGCGCATATTGTATTTTTCCCGCATCAGCTTCACGTCTTCTTCCCCATGCTCCAAAGCTTCTACCGCCGCATATTGGCTGGTGGTGGGAGCGGACATAATTCCGAATTGGTGAAGTTTCAAAGCGGGCGCCATAATCTCCTTGGGGCCGCAAAGATACCCCATGCGCCATCCGGTCATGGCGTATGCCTTTGACACACCGTTCACAATGATGGTGTTCTC
>JAZSJP010000142.1:0-1678 GCA_045534395.1 Eubacteriales bacterium
GTCATGGCGTATGCCTTGGAAAATCCGTTAACCACAACGGTGCGCTCCTGCATTCCTTGAATAGACGCAAAGGAAACGAGGGGTTCTTTGGTATAACTCAACTCAATATAAATCTCGTCGGCAACGACGAAAATATTCGTATCCTGCAAAACGTCGGCGAGAGCCTCGTAATCAGACTTGGTCATAACGGCGCCGGTGGGATTGTTGGGATAAGATAAAATCAACAGTTTGGTTTGGGGGGTGACGGCAGCTTTCAACGTTTCCGGCACAAGACGGAAAGCGTCCTTTTCGTAGGTAGGAAGGGGAATGGGAACGGCACCCGCCATCTGCGCCAAGGGTGCGTAACAAACGAAACAAGGTTCGGGAATGAGAACCTCGTCCCCCGGACACAACAGAGTGCGCATAACAACGTCGATACCTTCACTGCCGCCGACGGTGACGATAATTTCCCCGTTGGGGTCGTATGTAAGTCCGAACCGACGGGACATATAGCGGGAAATGGATTGCCGCAGAGAAACCAAGCCTGCGTTGGGCGTGTATGCCGTTTTTCCCTCGTTTAGGTTGCGGATTCCCGCCTCCCGGATATGCCAGGGAGTTTTGAAGTCCGGCTCTCCGATGCTCAGGGTAATGACGTCCTGCATGGAACCGGCAAGGTCAAAAAACTTGCGGATTCCCGAGGGTTTGATATCCCGAGCCACCGGATTGATCAATTCGTGGTAATTTAAGCTCATATCAAATTTCGCTCATGAGACGGTGGTCGTCGCAAGCGACGTCCATCATCACGCCTTTATCCTTGTATTTTGTAAGAACGAAGTGGGTGGCAGTTCCGGTAACGCCGTCGATGACCGCCAATTTTTCTCCCACGAAACGGGCAACGTCCCGCAAGGTCTTTCCTTCAATAACCACCATCAGGTCGTATCCGCCGGACATAAGGTAAAGATCCTGAACTTCTTCATAGGCGCAGATACGCTTGGCAACTTCTTCAAAACCCTCTCCGTGGTGAATGTGGATTTTGATTTCAATGACGGCACAGGTATGTTCCCGCTGAGTTTTATCCCAATTCACAAGAGCGTGATAACCCCGCAAGGTGCCGTCCTCTTCCGCTTGGGCAATGATCCGTGTCACGGCGGATTCGTCCATATCCAAGGCGTCGGCAATGTTTTTTGCCGTCAGACGGGCGTTTTGCTCCAAATAGTGAAGAATTTTTTCTTTTTCGTTCATGACTTCGTTCTCACTTTCTCAATTATTGGCACGCGTGTTTCAGAGCGTCCACTTTATCGCAGAGTTCCCACTTTACGCCCAAATCTTCTCTTCCCATATGACAGTAAACGGCAAGAGGACGGTAGATGGGCTTGCGCAGATCGAGAGTCTCGATGATTCCTTTGGGGGTCATGTCAAAGACTTCATAGACAGCTTGGGTCAACTTGTCCTCGTCCACGGTTCCGGTACCGAAGGTATCCACCATAACAGAGACCGGCTCGGCAACGCCGATGGCATACGCCAGCTGAACTTCACAACGGTCGGCAAGTCCGGCACGGACGATATTCTTGGCGATATACCGCGCCATATAGCAAGCGGAACGGTCGACTTTGGTGGGGTCTTTTCCGGAGCCGAGATTGGGGCGGGTACCATAAGAGTCGACGGCCTTATCGACGATAATCTTCCGACCCGTAAGCCC
>JAZSJP010000109.1:0-2833 GCA_045534395.1 Eubacteriales bacterium
CTTTTGCCGTGGAGATGACTTTTGTATCCACGTTAAACATGACCCTTTGAGAAAGCATCTCGGCAGAAGAAACGGGCACGTCCGTTTCCATAATGGGACGGATCACACTTTCAAAGACGATTTCATTTTTTATCAATCCGTCAAAATAGACGGCAAAACAAGAGGCAAATCCGGGTTTTTCCGAAGAAAACTCCCGACAAATAAAGGTTCCGTCTCCTGAAAAGACCCGTTGAAACATCTTTTTATTTTCCGAAAGATCCGTCGACAGTTGACAATCTTCTCCCAAAATCCCTTGGGAATTGATCTTAAATTCGGGAAACGAGTGTTGGGGAACCTCTATCAGATCGTTTTTTTGATTTTTTTCCTTCACAAAAGCACCTCCTCCTTTTTTATTATAAACAAAAACACCCCGTCTATTCGACGGGGCATTTGCTCATTCGCGAACCAAAACGTCTATGATCTCACCGCAATATAGTCGATGATAATCCTGAATGGGATAATGCTTTTCAATTTCGGGATCCAAAAACCCTTTGGGATCAAAATCCTGTACGTATATTTTTTTGCAAAGAATGGCAAGTCTTGCCTCTTCAAAGGTGACGGCTCCCGTTTCAAAATAGGGAGAAAGTCCCGCCAATTTCACCTTATTGCAATCCTTCCCGGATTTCGTTCCACAGATGCGGTAAGCATCTTCGTTACCCGGCTGAAGAACGGTTACGGTAAAATAATCTTCCCGCTCAAAAAACTGATAAGTATAACGTTGAGGACGAATCACCACGTTGACCACGTTTTTATTCCACAACACCCCCATGGTACCCCAAGAAGCGGTCATAGTATTAAAATCATCTTTATTGCCCGCTGAAACCAAAAGTTTTTCCTTTCCGATGAGAGTAAAGGGATTTTGAATTTCGTGAAAATCCGCATGAAGAAACATAAGAATACCTCCAAGTATTATTCAGGTTCATTTTTCCAAAGAAGGATCCGACCGGAATCGTTCCATTCCTTTAAAAACAAAAACAGTAAAGGGACAAGAAAAACGCCGGTTATTCCGAGAAATTTTATTCCGAAATAAATCCCCATCAGCGTTGCCAAAGCGGAAAGTCCGATGTTTTTCCCCACGATACGAGGCTCCAGCAATTCCCGAAGGACGGACACAATCATTGCAAGCACCAAAAAGCCGATTCCCGTCGTGGGATCGGAGAGTAAAAACCATTGAATCAGCCCCCATGGCACCAAAATTGACGCCATACCTACGTAAGGCAAGAGATCCGCCAGGGCGATCACCGCAGCAAAGATTAAAGGATAGGGAGAGCGCAAAATCCACAACCCCAAAAGCAATTCTGCAAAATTGATGAGAAACATTGTGGAATGTGCCTTAAAAAACCGAAGCATCTTACGGAGAAGGAATTCTTTAATATCGTAATATTCCGCCTGAAACCGCACCGGCAATTGTCGCAACACGAAGGGTTCAATTTTGGGATAAGATACGGAAAACAACACCGATGAAACCACCATGGCAAAGGAAAAGATAACGGCGTTGGGAAGAGACAGGAGTAAATTTAACAATTTCAATAACGCGCGCCGGGAGAGATCCAAAAGCGTGGGCAAAATCATATCCATCTTGTCAATCAACCACTCTGCCGCGGCATCATCCAAAAATGGAAGGTTCAAATTGGTAAGGAACCCCTGCAGATCTGTCGTTTGGACCCATTGTAACAATTCTACCGCTTCTCCGTAGACCAGAACGCCGACCTTCCACAGTAAAAACAGTAAAATTCCCCAAAAAGGAACGATCACGATCAGAGAAGCAAACCAACGATTCCTCGTGCGAGAAATTTTTGAAACGATTGACTGAAAGGCAGAAGCGACGGCAAACCCCAGAAGGAAGGGCAAGGCTGGGGGAACAAGATAACGAAAAATCAGGAGAACGATGGCAAAAATCGTTCCCCAAAAGGCGACGTTAATCAAAAATTGCAGTTTCTTGTTCATGCTTCACCGTAGAAAGGGTTTTTCTACAGTTTATGCAAATATTTCTTGTAAATACATTTTTACGATGCTGGCAAATTCACGGCAATAATAATTCAGATGAAAGAAGGGGATTTCCGGCATTTTTGCGGCAATGCCATACGCCTCAAAGCCTTCGGAATTACAAATCCGTTTGCTTCGAAACAAATGGAAACCGGTAGTGACGACTATGGCTTGGGGAGAATCTTCTCCGTCCACACCGAGAATTTTTGCCGCATTTCTGACGTTTTGACGGGTATTTTCCGATTGGTCTTCTTTCATTAGGCGGCTTTCGTCAATACCACGGTCGACCAACCAACGGCGCATGGCTTCCGCTTCCGAAATATCCTCGCCGACACCTTGTCCGCCGCACAAAACGGCGATAGAATCGGGAGATTCTTGCAATCGTTCCAACGCCGCTTCCAAACGATACCGCAACATAAGAGACGGCTCTTCCCCGTTTACCTTACAACCGAGAACGATAACGATCTGTGCTGATTCGGGAATATCATCGTCGCCGTTGTGATTCTGAAGAATATGATATTCCACCACGAGAAAAGAAATAAGTAAAACCAAAAATGCAACGATGATCGTCCATTTCAGAACGTTTGCAATCTTCTGAAATTTACCGGGTTTTGTCGACAAAATCACAGACCACACAAAAATCAAAAGAGCAAAACAAAAGAGAGAAAACAACTGAAACAAAAAGGGAATTCCCGTAGGGATAAATCCAATGAGAAGGCTGACAAGCCCCGTCAAAATCAAAATGACGGAAAATACGCTTGTTTTGGTATGTAAAATTTCTTGAATCCGTTTCATAGGTCTCCCCCCC
>JAZSJP010000055.1:0-6775 GCA_045534395.1 Eubacteriales bacterium
CGTTCCATATCGCAGAGGCGACCGCGGTCAAAGACCAAATCGCACAAGGTGGCATACAAAACCTCACCGGTAAGATCCGCTTCCTCCAAGAGAATGGCAGCACCGGCATCGGCGTAAGTTTTTGCATTGTAAAATTGATGATTTTCCGTAACGTTAGGAGAAGGAATCAACACGGAAGGCTTGCCCAATGCGGCAAGTTCCGTGAGGGTCATAGCGCCGGAGCGGGCAATGACGAGATCTGCCGCCGCCATACGCAGAGGCATATCGTAAATGTATTCCTGAATCTGAATTCGATGGTTGGAAAGATCCTTCAGAGCGTCGCACACGCGGGCGTAATCCCGAGCGGCACCGTGATACAAGGTCATGGCGTTTTCGAGAGCGGCAAGGCGAGCAAGGTCGATAAAAATATCGTTGATGCGACGGGCACCGAGGCTTCCGCCGTAGGAAAGCACGTAGGCTTCGTCGGGAGCGATGCCCAATTTCTGACGAGCCTCTTCTTTGGTAATTTTAAGAAATTCTTCTTTGACGGGATTTCCGATGACGGTGCACTTTTCCGGATCACATTTAATAGGCTTTGCCAAAGGAAAACTGAGAAGCACGCGGTCGACTTTGGGAGCCAACATTTTGGTAGTAACGCCGGCAAAGGCATTTTGCTCGTGAATCAACGTTTTGCACTTCATCTTTGCCCCTTCGGAGACCACGGGAGCACTGACGTATCCACCGGTTCCGATAACGACGTCGGGCTGAAATTGACGAATCACGCCACGGACGGTACGACGGGCGGCAAGGTATTTGGAGACTGCCGAAATATTATGCTTTACGGCTTCGGGAGAAAAACTGCGGCGCAGTCCCGAAACCTCGATGGTTTTAAAATCAAAGCCTGCCCGGGGAACGAGGTCCGCCTCCAAATGGTCGGGAGTTCCCATAAACAAAAATTCAGCGTCGGGGTGGCGGCGACGCAATTCTCCTGCAATGGCAAGGGCGGGGTTAATGTGTCCGGAAGTTCCTCCGCACGCAAAGAGAAATTTCATCTTGACACCTCTTTCCCGGCAAAGAGACGTTTTCTCTTTCCGGTTGTTTTCCTTTCCGTTTCTTGAACGGGAGCGTCTTTTTGTAAATTTGCATAACGCGATATTTGCAAGACGATACCCATTTCCCCCAACAGAACCACCAGCGCCGTGCCCCCGTAACTGAAGAAGGGCAAGGAGATTCCCGTAACGGGAAACGCTCCGGAAATTACGGCAATATTGAAGATGGTCTGTACCGCAAGGCGGGAAATAATTCCCACAACGATGAGAGAAGAAAATTTATCGGGAGCTTTTGCCGCAATATAAAAGCCGCGGGCAACCACGAAGGCAAAGATACCCAAGACCAAAAGGGCGGCGATCCAACCCATTTCTTCGCAAAATACGGAAAAAATAAAGTCGTTTTGGGGCTCGGGAAGGTAAAGGTACTTTTGTCGGCTGTTGCCGTAACCGAGTCCCGTCAACCCCCCGGAACCGATAGCGTAAAGAGATTGCAACGCCTGATAGCCGTCCCCCGTGGGATCCAATTCGGGGTGCAACCAATACTGAATCCGCTTTTGCATATATTCTTCACTAAAATAAAGGGTCACGGCACCCGCCACACAAACGAGTCCGATGGGAACCATCTGCAAAATATTGGCACCGGCGGCGATAATCATCATGATTCCGATGGACGCAACCAAAATGGCTCCGGACAAGTGAGGTTCGATACCAACCAACAATGCACAAACGCCGAAGATGACGCCGGGGAATACGATACCACGCCAAAAGTTTCGAATTCGAAGCTTTGGATTGGAAAGGTACGCCGCCAACAAGAGGATAACCGCAACTTTGGCGAATTCCGAGGGTTGAAATTGGAAAGAACCGATATAGAGCCAACGCTTTTCCGAATCGTTACTCAAAAAGAGCACCGCACCGAGAAGCAAAACGCTTCCCCCGTAAAGGACGGGAGAAAGTTTTTTGTAATAGCGATAGGGGAACCACGATGCGACGGTCATGATGACCAATCCGATCACGGCAAAAATACCCTGTCGGGTAATGTAGTAGTAGCTGTTCCCGGTTTTTTGCAGAGCCTTGGCATAGCCGGCGGAATACAGGGTTGCAAGACCGATTGCCAGAAGCAATAAAACGCCCGCCAAAAAGGGAAGGTCCACCCCCGTCAAGCGACGGGCACGGGAAGAAAAGGCTTCCTTTTTCATACCAAAACTCCTTTCAAAAGTTTACGCAAAATAGGCAAAGACCCAAATCATAATCAAAGAACAAGCCAAGAGGGAGCAACCGCCGAACATAAGGCATATCTGCCGTTCGGAATATCCGCTCAATTCAAAGCTGTGATGAATGGGGGTCATTTTAAAGAGACGCTTTCCGTGAGTGATTTTGAAATAGGCGACTTGAATCATAACGGAGAGAGCCTCGCAGAAATAAACGATGCCCACCAACAAAATAACCAAGGGCATATCCAAAGCAAAGGAAAGCCCCACCACCATGGAGCCTAAAAAGAAGGAACCGGTATCGCCCATCATGATCTTGGAAGGATACCAATTATAGACCAAATACGCCACGCAAGAACCCAAAAGGCAAGCGGAAAGCACCGAGACGTCGGTCAATTTCATAACGGCGGCGGTGGCACAGAAAAAAGCGGCAACGGGCAGGGTTACGGTGGTACAAAGCCCGTCTACTCCGTCGGTGAGGTTAACGGCGTTGACAAAGCCGACGATGAGAAGCACGGCAATGACGTAATACAACAGAGAGAAATTCCAAACCACACCGAAAACGGGAATCAACAAAGAAGTGGAAAATCCGTTGCGGGCGCCCATATAGAGCAAAAATGCAATGCACAGAATTCCTTGGAAAATGATTTTTTGCAAGGGTGTCAACCCGTCGTTGTGTTTACGGCGAATCTTGGTCATGTCGTCGGCAAAGCCAATCATGGAAAACAAGACCGAGAAGATCAGCACCGTCATAGCAACGGAAGGACCCTGTACCGAAATCAAGGTCTCCCCTTCTTGATAGAATTTAAAACCGAAAAAGAGGAAGGAAATGACGGTAGAAAGAATGAAGGCAAGACCGCCCATGGTGGGGGTCCCCTGTTTCTTCTTGTGCCAAGAGGGTCCGTCCTGTACCAAGATCTGCTGTCCGAATTTCAGACGGCGCAGAATGGGAATCAACAAAGGAATGGAAATCAAACCGATGACCAAGGCACAGACGAAACCGAGAATGACGTATAAATAATCGGGCATTAGACTTCCTCCTGTTCTTTTTTATCTTTTAAGAAATACTCAATGACTTTTTCCGCGTGCATTCCCCGACTAGCTTTGAAGAGGATCACGTCGTCGGGGCGTGCCACCAACTTCAAATTGACGGCGGCTTCTTCGGGAGTATGACATGGAATTCGTTGTAAAACACCGGCTTGCGAAGCACCTTCCAGATAATCTTCGGCATGGTCTCCGTAAGCAATTAAAACGGAAATTCCTTCCAAGAAGGTACCCACCTGACGGTGGAATTCCGCGGAGCGTTCTCCCAATTCCAGCATATCGCCCAAAACGGCGATTTTTCGTCCGGGCTTTCCTTTGAGAACGTCAATGGACGCTTTCATAGACGTGGGAGAGGCGTTATAGCAATCTTCAATGAGGGTCATTCCGTTTTCTTTGCGGATATTCTGACGCATGGGAGCCTTTTCCATACGGCGAAGTCCTTCTCCGATATCGGAGAGATCCATACCGCAGAGAACACCCACGGCGATTGCCGCCAAGGCGTTATAAACGTTATGAATGCCGTCGATAGCAAGTTGGACGTCCAGATCGCCCACGGGGGTTTTTGCCGTAAAACTGACACCCTCGCTCAACACGGCAACGTTGTAGGCGTAATAATCGTATTCGGGGTGGTTGAGACCGTAAATGACCCGTTTTTGCTTGGTGTCGGTGACGGTGGCAAGGAAGGGGTCGTCACCGTTGATGACCAAAACGCCGTCGTCGGACATTCCGTCCACGATCTCCATTTTTGCCTTCAAGATCCCCTGTTGGGAACCGAGATATTCAATATGGCACATGCCGATATTCGTCAAAACACCGATGTCGGGGCGAGCGATGAGGGAAAGTTCGGAAATTTCCCCAAAATTGCACATTCCCATTTCCGTGACCGCCATTCTATCGGCGGGAGCCACGTGCAAAAGGGTCAGGGGCAATCCCGTTTCGCTGTTCATGTTTCCCTGTGTTTTATAGGTGGGAAAAGACTGAGACAACACAGCGGCGATAAATTCCTTGGTAGTGGTCTTCCCTACGCTTCCCGTCACGGCAACGACCTTCAGATCGGGGCGGGTGCGATACCAAGATGCAAAATCCTGCAATGCTTTCAAGGGATCCTTCACCAAAACCCGAGGCAGATCGCTTTCCGTTTCGCGGCCGATCAACAGGGCGGAAACGCCGTTTTCGGCGGCTTTTTCAATAAAATCGTGTCCGTCGACCCGAGCGCCCTTTAAACAGACGAACAGATCTCCCGGTTTTCCCTTTCGGGAATCAATACAAAAATCAGAGAATTCGCCGTCGCGCACACAAGTTCCGCCGACGATCTTGGCGAATTCGGATAAGCGAAAGTTCATTAGTATCCCTCTTCCTTGAGAATTTCCCGTGCAATTTCCCGCTCGTCGTAATGAATGACGCCATCGGAAAAAACCTGCCAAGTCTCGTGTCCTTTTCCCGCCAAAAGCACCGTATCACCCGGCGCCGCGTTTTTAAGGGCAAAGCGAATGGCTTGGGTGCGGTCGGGAATCACTTTGTAGGAGTTTCCCTCGGCACCGCAAAGAATCTGGCGAATAATCTCTTCCGGAGATTCCGAACGGGGGTTGTCGGACGTAATCACGGCAAGGTCTGCCAAGCGGGTGGCGATACGCCCCATTTCGGGACGTTTCCCCGTATCCCGATCTCCGCCGCAACCAAACACGACGATGATCCTTCCGACGGTCGTTTCCCGAAGAGACCGAAGCACGTTTTCCAATCCGTCGGGAGTGTGAGCATAATCAATAAAAAGGCGGAAGGGCAAATCGGTGCGAATCGCCTCCAACCGACCCGGAACTCCGGGGAAAGACGCCAAGGCTTTTACGCACAGGTCGGGATCCAAGCCCAACAGTTCCGCCGCGGCAAGAGCCGCCAAAGAATTATAAATACTGAACCGCCCCCAAACCGGAAGAAAAACCTCCCGTTGTCCGGAGGGGGAACATTCGAGATAAGAAACGCCGTCACCGGTCATATAGACGCGACTTGCCCGAAAGTCGGCGACGTGAGACGCAGAAAAAGACATGACGTCGGGGACGGCAAGAAAGGGGGCCGCGTAATCGCTGTCGGAATTGACCAAACCCTTTCGGCATTGAGAAAAAAGCTTAAGTTTCGCATCACGATACGCCGGCATGGAACCGTGGTAGTCCAAATGGTCTACCGTAAGATTGGTGAAGATCCCCAATTCAAATTCAATGCCCGCGGTACGGGATTGGTCTAAAGATTGGGACGATACTTCCATGACCGTATGCGTACAACCGTGGCGCTTCGCCTCGGCAAAAATACGGTGCAAAACCGACGGATCGGGCGTGGTCAGAGAAGAAGTTTTTCCGCCGCTTCCATCGTTGGTGCAGACGGTACCGATCAATCCGGTCTTGACTCCGCATGCGCGCAAACAATGATCTAACATATAGGCGGTGGACGTTTTTCCGTTGGTTCCCGTAATTCCTACCAAAGTCAAGGATTTTGCCGGATTCTGGTTAAAATTCCCGCACAAAAGAGCAAAAGCACGGCGAGGATCCGACACGCAAAAGGCAGGAATGGGAAGGCTTGGAATGGGACGGGAAACCACCGCGGCAACGGCACCTTTGGAAATTGCCTCTTGCAAAAAGAGGTGTCCGTCTTGATTTTTTCCGGGGATTGCAACAAAGAGCGCCCCGGGAATTACTCCATGGCTTCGATCCGTTACCAGGGAAATTTCCAAATTTTCATAAGGAGTACAGGGAAATACGCAAGCGGCTAATTGAGATAACTGCATCATCATCGACCTTTCGAACGGAAATAAAAGTTTTCACGTCCGAAGCTGCGGTGATTCCTAATTTTCCCCGCGGAATTTTACGGTAATCAACGTTCCTTTTTTCACAACGGCATCTTTGGCGATGCTCTGTTCCACGGCAACGGTGGTGGAATAATTCAGATTGTCGCCCACGACTTTAATATTCAGTCCTGCCTGTTGCAACAGGGAGTTGCACTCAGAAGCGGTCTTACCCTTCAGGTCGGGCACGGTGGTATTCTTCTCAACGTCGGCATTGGAATCGGTATAAAGAAGAACGGTATTTCCCGTAACGAGCATGGTTTTTCCTACGGGAAGTTGAGAGGCTACCTTTTCGCCGTCACCGATGATCTTACAAACCAATCCGGCGTCTTGCAACGCGGCGGCGGCATCGTCAACGGATTTTCCCGTAAGATCGGGAACCGCCACGGAAGTAACGGCGCCGTCGTCTTCATAATCGGGCTCGATGTTCAGATAACTCAGACATTCACCCATAATATCGCGTCCCAAAGGAGCGGCGATATAAGAACCGTATTGGACGGTGGAGTTGGGTTCGTCGACCATAACCAGAATGGCGATTTCGGGATCGTCGGCGGGAGCAAAACAGACGTAAGATGCAATAACCTTCTCTTCGCCGTATTCCCCGCTTTCCATTTTCTGAGAAGTACCGGTCTTTCCGCAGATGCGGTATCCCAAGTCGGAGGCCA
>JAZSJP010000217.1:0-3157 GCA_045534395.1 Eubacteriales bacterium
GTTCCTCCGTATGTATATGTTCTTCTTCCTTTTAGTTTGCCGAAAGAGAAACAAAATATCCCTTTTCGCCTTCCTTCGGCGTTTTTTCTGTATTGATCCCCACCGATTCGCACCAAAGTACGGTGTCGCCGTCGGTCAAGACCCAAAGTTTGTTGCGGTCTTCTTGAGGAATTTTTAATTCGATCATGCGCTTCTTTAAGGTTTTTGTACCCCCCGGCGTGCGCAATTCGTCGCCTTCTTTTCGACTGCGGAGCGTTAAAGGGAGTTCTGTGCAGATCAATCGGGAGCGGTTGGTTTTGTCACAGACTTCTTCCGACAGCCGTAAGATTCTGCCGTCGGGCAAGGGCGTTTCTTTTGCGGTGACGCAAACATGCGGCAGAGACGATTCTTCTTGAGAGATCCTCAAGCGATTTTGCCCCAAATGCAATCGGTATTTTCGGTCAAACTCCACGGTTCCCGTGGTTTTATCCAAAAGTTCCAAGCATTGGTTGGTTTGCTCAAAGGACAAATGCTTTCCTTTGGTTGCAAAGAATTGACGGAACACCTCCGCCTGTTCTCCCGGGGGAAGGGTACGCAGTTTATCTGCCGCAAGCTCCTTATAATTTTCCCTCAAAAATTCTTGTGCACGAAATTCCAGCGCCTGTTGTTGCCGTTGTAACGCAGTAGCAGTACGGCACAACGCGTCGCGCACGTTGGGATTGATTGCTTCCAATTCCGGCAGCAAACGGTGGCGGATTTTGTTGCGGGTATACGTGACGTCGTCGTTGCTTTGGTCTTGGGCGTAATCAACGCCGTTTTCCGCGCAGTAAGAAAGAAGTTCTCTTTTTTCCACTCCGAGAAAGGGGCGAATCAGCGTCAAAGCACCGTCTTGTCTCTTGGGTAAAATTCCGCCGAGCCCCCGCGCGCCGGCTCCGTGTAACAGATGCAAAAGCACCGTTTCGCATTGGTCGTCTTTGGTGTGCGCCGTAGCAAGGTGGCTTGCCCCCACGGTTTTCGCCAACTTCTGAAAAAATTCATAGCGAAGGCGCCGTGCCGCCGATTCCACCGTTTCTCCCTTTTGCATCTCGTTTTTTACGTTGGTATGAAGCACGTGACAGGGAAGGGAAAGGGCGTTGCAATATTCTTTCACGAGGCGCTCTTCTCGGTCGGACTCGTCCCGCAGTCCGTGATGCACGTGGGCAACGGTCAAGGGAAACTCCCAAGTCTGTTGGGCGTACCAACGGAGCATCGCCATGGAATCGGGCCCGCCGGAAACGGCTAAAATCAAACCGGTACAACCGTCGTGCAGACCAAGACGTTCCGTTGCAATTTTTACGCCGTCAAGGAGCATCGCCGTAACCCTCGGGAACGGTAACGTTCTTGGCGGGAGAGGTAAAGGACGTGAACCGACCGTCCCAATTCAGGGTAATCTTCCCCACGGAACCGTGACGGTTTTTGGAAACGTGAAGCACGCAGGTATTCTTCTTCGCCGCGTCTTTTTCGTAATAATCCCGTGCCAAGAAGACGATGACATCGGCGTCCTGCTCGATGGAACCCGATTCCCGCAAGTCGGAGAGTTGGGGGGTGGGGTCTTCCCGCTTTTCAATGCCGCGGGACAACTGAGAAAGCAAAATGACGGGAACGTTCAATTCTTTTGCCATAAGTTTTAACGAGCGGGTGATGGCGGAAATTTCCTGTACGCGGTTGTCCCGTGCCGAACCCGTTGCCGACGACATGAGCTGGAGATAGTCGATAACCACCAAGCCCAAATTGGGAACCTTGCGCAATTTGGATTTCATATCCAAGGTGGTAATGTTGCCCGTCTCGTCGATGAAGAATTTCATATCCCGCAGATTGGTGCGCCACACCTTCAAAAGTTCGTCCCAATCCCGAGCGTCCAACTTGCCCAAGCGAAGTTTTTCGCTTTCAATTTTACATGCGGTGGACAAAATGCGGCGTGCCAACTGTTCCTTGGACATTTCCAAAGAAAAGAATACCACGGATTTTGGGGGATTGTATTGCGAAGATAAGGCAATATTGTAAGCCATATTCAACGCAAAAGAGGTTTTACCTACACCGGGGCGGGCAGCTAAGATGAACAAGTCACTGTTGTTCAGACCGCCTAAGAAATTGTCAAAATCGGAAATTCCCACCTTGATGGGGGCAAATTTGCCCGTTTCGTCCTTTTCCATCTCCGTCAGACGGTTAATTTCTCCCTTGGCAACGGCGCCAAGCTGATGAAGTTGAACCGTCTGCTTTCCATCGGAAATATCGGAAAATTTCTGCTCCGCAAGTCCTAAGACCGTGGGCAGGTCGGTGTTGGCGTAGGAAAGGTCGGCAATATCTTTGCACGCTTCGATGATGCGCCGCAGATTTGCCGTATCGGAAATAATTTTGGTGTAATAATCAATGCTCTTGACCGTCGATGCGTTCTCTGCCAAAAGCAAAAGATATTGACTGTCTTCTTCCGAGGTAAATTCCCCTTGCTCCCGCAACTTGGACAGCAAAAGGACACCCTCGACGGGGTCGTTGGCATCGAACATTTCCAGCATCATTTCGTAAATCAGCTGATGCCGTCTTGCGTAGAAATGGTCCACTTGCAACGTCTGTGCCAAAGTGCCGATGCTTTCGGGGTCGAGAAGCACCGAGCCTAAGACGATTTGCTCCGCTTCGATATTATGGGGCAACTGCCGGTCAAAATCGTATTTCTGTTCCATCAATCTTCGTTCTTCCTTGTAGGAATTTTAATCAGGCGTCTTGTTCCACCATTACCGTCAATTCTCCGGTGATTTCGGGGTAAAGTTTCACTTCTGCGGTGTATTTCCCGAATCCGCGGACGGCGAGTTTCATGGAGATCTTCTTCTTGTCCACTTCGATGCCGGTCTGGGCTTTTAATGCTTCCGCAACGTCTTTGGTGGTTACTGCCCCTTGAAGACAACCGTTGGCACCTACTTTTCCTTTGATGATGACCTTGACGGTGGAGAGACGGGCTCTCAATTCTTCTGCCGCTTTCTTTTCTTCTGCTTTGCGATGAGCGGCGGCAGCCTGCTGGGAATTATATACGTTCAGATTTTCCGCATTGGCTTCCACCGCAAGATTCCGGGGGAACAGATAATTGCGGGCGTATCCGTCGGAGGTATAAGTCGGAGGCCAAGCGGTCTTAGGAAGACAATACTAA
>JAZSJP010000090.1:0-2006 GCA_045534395.1 Eubacteriales bacterium
CAATGTAGATGTCTCCTCCCGTTCGGGCGGCAATGTCCTGATAAATGTTTGCATTTGCCATAGGTCTTCCTCCGTCTGCTCATTGTTTTGTACCATCTTATGTCTCTGCGGACAGATTTATGACAACCCATATTCTTGAACAAAACAGAAAAACAAAAACCGACTCCCAGCGGAATCGGTTGAAAGAGCAGTTGGAATATGAGGTCAGCGAATCGGTGGCGGGGGATCGGCTTTCGGAAAGTTACCGGGAGAAATACCGCAAGGGGAAAGCCTTTGAGGCGGATCTGTCGAAATACAACGGCAACGCAAAAAAGGTGGTTCAAAAGGCAATCGACAGCGGGATCCTGAATAACACCAACCGCTCCCATGAGTTTGTGGATTTGGTGGCGAAACTTTCCGCAGAAAAAGGCGTGGATTTCGATTTTACCAACAACGACCGGTTGAAGCAATCGGGCTTTGCCTTGGAAGGGGTAACGGTCAACGGTTACGTATCCAACGGCGCCGTGACGGTCAACGTCAATTCTGCAAAAGCCTTGAATTCCGTCGTCGGTCACGAAATCACCCACGTATTGGAAGGAACGGAGTTGTATTCCCAACTGCAAAGTGCCCTTTTTAAGTATGCCGAGGGAAAGGGCGAACTGCAAAGCCGCCGGGAAACCTTGGAAAAACTGTATGCCAACGTGGAAGGTGCCAACATCGACGGCGAATTGACCGCCGATTTGGTGGGCGATTACATCTTTACCGATGCGGATTTTCTTCGGAACCTTTCCACCAACCATCGGAACGTTTTTCAGAAGATCTTCGACGAGATCAAATACCTTTACAAGGTTGCTACCGCCGGGAGTAAAGAAGCCCGGGAGTTGGAGAAGATCAAGAAGATCTTTGAAAAGGTGTATCGAGAAACCGATGCGCAAAAAAATACCGCCGAGGGTGGCGGTGTGAAAATGTCCATTTCAAGAACAAAATCAATGAGCTGGCAATCCCAAATTAATGGGGTTCTCTATAACGGAAAGAATATTCGGAGAAGTGACACTCTCGTTATTGGTAATCCATCGAATGTAATTATAAATGATGGTGTAAGCAATAAGGTGTTGGCAGTTCCTGTGCGTGTTGTAACTAAAGCTACAAGTGGAAAGGATATAAGCCATTCTATAAAGAGAGGGAAAATTGCAAATTTAGATAAAGGAATTAAAAATGCGCCAATTATTGCAGTTAATCCTGATCGAAATGCAATCGTTTATGTTACAAATATTAAACAGGGAGGGTTGCCGATTGTGGCAACTTTTGAAATGGATGCCGTCTTCGATAATGACGATGTTCATCAAGCGACAAGTATCCACTTGCAAGTAGATACAATGTCATTGTTGAGAAGTCTTCCCAATAGTGCAACGATTTATGTGCAAAATAAAAGCGAACTTGAGGCGGTAGGTGCAACGAATAACCTTCGTGGCCTTGCCGCAAACATCAAATTCACTGATAATATTATATCACAAAACAATCAAAATGTCAATAGCCCAAATTCCCTTTCTGCAGAAAATGAAGATCTTCCGACCCGCGGATACCAAATTTTGGGGAAGGACGTGGCGTTGGATGAGCCTTTGCCTCTGCGGGAAAGTTCCACCGTTTTCAAAGAAGCCGCCGAGGATTCCGAAACATTGTACACCCAAGAGGAACGGTCAAAACGTTTGGAACGAAAACTTCAGCGGATCGACAAGCGACTGGAACGGGAAAAGACGGAGCTGGAAAAAGAATTTAATGCTCGTCGGCAGAGGCAGGGGAAAATGGAAAAACATTATGATAAACTGCAAAATACGGGTGCCACCGATTTGGTGGCACCCGTTGTTTGTTTTGTTTGGTTTTTGATTAAAGCTTATCGATATCGGCGTCGGAGATGAGGTGGAAGCCGGCGTCTTCCAAGGCTTTTTCTGCGGCTTGGTTGTCGGCGACGCGAATGACGACGTAAGCGTGTTTTTCCGTGCGGGTCATGAAGGCGTAGAGGTATTCCA
>JAZSJP010000115.1:0-5165 GCA_045534395.1 Eubacteriales bacterium
CTCGTACTACGCGCGGCACATCCGTGCCGTCACCCTGCTGGCCGAAGAAAAAACGCAGGAGGCAAGCAAGCTCCTGCGCGAACTGTCCCTCGATCCGGGACTGCCGTATTACATGAAATACCGCGTCCTGTGCGGACTTGAGGATTCGGCAAATGTGATCGGCGATTTCCGTCTGGCCTACAGCTCGTCCCGGCGGAAGCTCGAACTCATTGACAAATGCAGGATTTAATGATATAATTATATATTATTTAAGATTATTACCACGGAGGAATTCCCATGTTATATCAAAGTACCCGTTCCAAGCATACCGTCAATTCCTTGGAAGCCATTTTGCAGGGCATCGCCCCGGACGGCGGATTGTATCTGCCTGTTGATTTGGATTCTCTGAAGGTGTTGCCCCAAGATTTGACCGACAAATCCTTCGAAGAGATGGCGGCAATTATTTTGCACACCTTGTTTGATGAATTCTCCGAAGCGGAAATGACGGAAATGGTGCATCGGGCGTACGGCGGAAAGTTTGAAACCGACGACGTTACTCCCACCGTCAAGGTCGGCGGTGATTACGTGTTGGAACTGTTCCGCGGCCCCACCTCTGCTTTTAAAGACGTGGCGTTGTCTATGCTTCCGGTTCTCATTACCGAAGCCAAGAAAGAGTTGGGAATCACCGAAAAAATCATGATTCTCACCGCCACCAGCGGCGACACGGGAAAAGCCGCCTTGGAAGGATTCCACGACGTAGACGGTACGGGAATCATCGTGTTTTATCCCAACGGAGGTGTTTCTGCGGTACAGAAGGCACAGATGGTGACTCAAGAAGGCAACAACGTTACCGTATGCGCCATTGAAGGAAACTTTGACGATGCCCAAACGGGTGTAAAGAACACTTTTGCCGCCTGTGCAAAAATGGATTTGAAAAAGCACGGCGTGATGCTTTCCAGCGCAAATTCCATCAATATCGGACGTTTGGCGCCGCAAATCGTATATTATTACAAATCCTACTGTGACCTGGTTTCCGCCGGGGAGATTTCCATGGGAGACAAGGTAAACTTCGTGGTTCCCACGGGCAATTTCGGGGATATTTTGGCGGGATATTTTGCCAAATGTTTGGGGCTTCCCGTGGACAAGTTGGTCTGCGCGTCCAATCAAAATGACGTTTTGACGGAATTTTTGAACACCGGAAAATACGACCGTCGTCGGGTCTTCCATCGTACCAATTCGCCGTCTATGGACATTTTGGTGTCCAGCAATTTGGAGCGCATGCTCTATTTGGCGTCGGCGGGAAATGACGAAAAAATCGCGAAATACATGAAGGACCTTAACGAAATCGGGGAATATACCGTAGATGACGCAATTTTGAATGCTCTGAAAGAAACCTTTTTTGCGGGTTGTTGTTCCGAAGATGAAACCTTAGTGACCATCGGAAAGACTTACGAGAAGTACGGATATCTTTGCGATACCCACACCGCCGTTGCCGTCAACGTTGCGGAGCAGTTCAAAGAGACTTCTCCCAAGGGTGCCGTCATCGTTCTTTCCACGGCGTCCCCCTACAAATTCCCCGTGGCGGTTTTGACCGCTTTGGGAGAGACTCCAGACCAAGACGAATTCACCGTCATGGAACAACTCTGCAACGCCACCAACGTTCCCATTCCTCAAGGACTTGCGGGATTGAAGGAAAAACAGGTTTGTCACACCGACGTTATCGAAAAAGATTCCATTCTTGATTACGTATTAAAGAAGGTAGAAGCATGAAGCGTACCGTTCGCGTTCCCGCAACCACCGCAAACTTAGGGCCGGGATTTGATTCCTTCGGTTGTGCCTTGGGGTTGTACAATACCTACACCTTTGAAGCCGTCGACGGAGGCTTGGAGATTTCGGGGTGTGCGGAAAAGTACTGCAATCCCAAAAATCTTTCGGTGCGGGCGTATGAAATGACTCTGCAAGAAGCCGGTGTTCCCTATACGGGATTGCGCATGGAAATGTTGGAGACCCAAATTCCCGTATCGCGGGGCTTGGGTTCTTCCGCCGCTATGATTGTTGCCGGTATCGTTGCCGCCAATGCGCAAGCGGGATATCCCTTTGACAACCGCAAAATGCTGGAATTGGCAACTCGTATCGAAGGTCACCCCGACAACCTTGCCCCCGCTTTTTACGGCGGATTGACGGCGTCCATGGTTAACGACGGCATTCCCGACACGGTGTCTTATAAAATGGCGGAAGGATTGCGTTTCGTCGTTTGCATTCCCACCTTTGAACTGCCCACGGTAAAGGCGCGCAAGGCGTTGCCCGAGGTCTATTCCCGAGCAGACGCGGTGTACAATATCTCCCACGGTGCGGTTCTTTTGAAAGCCTTGGAAAACGGAGATAAATCCGTGATTTCCCGCGCTCTTAACGACCGTTTGCATCAGCCTTATCGCTTCTCTTTGATTCCCGAATACGAGACGGTGCGGCGCATCGCCTTGGAATCGGGCGCCATCGCCTTTTGCATCAGCGGAGCGGGTCCCACGTTGTTGGCGCTCACCGACGACCGCAACTTTGCCGGTCGCCTTTCGGCACGTCTCGGCAAGGAAACCAAAAAAGGCTGGAAGGTTCTCTCTCCCGAAATTGACCGCCACGGCGCCACGGTGACGGAGGAGTAAGGACGGGGAGACGTTCTTTTTCTTTTCGGGAGAAAAGAAAAAGAACCAAAAAGAAAAGCCAAAGTCGTCGAATTACATTCGACGAGAGAATAAAAAAATTTAGCGCGGAAGAAAATCTTCCGCGCATTATTATTACTTTATTTTCCCCACGGCGGAAGGATTCCGCCGCTTTTCGCTTTTCTTTCTTTTGGTACTTTTCTTTCTTTTCACGGGAAAAGAAAGAAAAGTACGCCCACACGCAAACTTCCTTTAAATCGCCCGAATGGAATCGACGGGTTTTTTCTTGGCGGCGTTATACACCGGCAGGAAGGTGGAGATGACGGCGGTCAAAAGAGCCACTGCCAAGAGAATGGCGATGGACGGAATTCCGAAAACTACCAAAGACGCCCCGATGGACGTTGCCAGCGCCAGATTGATAAAGTGGCAAGCAGCGTAGCACCCCGCCAGAGCAAGGATACTGCACAAGGCGGCAATAAAGAAGGATTCGGAGAAGAAGATCTTGAACACGTCGAAACTTCTTGCTCCCACGGCTCTCAAAATGCCGATATCCCGTTTCTTTTGGGAAATGGAAGTGGCAATAAAGTTGGAGAAGAGAAGCACCGCAAAGACCAGCAGTACCAATCCCACGTACAGGAATACCGTGGAAAGGGTCTTTACGATATCGTCGGCAAACCGCAGATCGCTGACGAAGGAGCCCACCAAGGAAACCTGGCTGGAATCGGCTTCATATTCTTCGTTGCTATACATATCCCAATAGAGATCCTTTTGGGTCTCGGATTGATCGTAGGGCAGATAGAGATAGTCGTACAGGGCGTTTGCGGGCGCCACGTAATCGGTAACGCTTTCCTCGTAGGATTCGGTCTGTACCTTTTGTTCGTTCCACAGAGCCGTTACCTGAGTATCGGAAAGAATCAGATATTCCTGATACTCTTCTCCGATATCGTAATGACCGATAACCGTATAATTCTTGGCATCTCCCACCACGCTTTGGGAAGAGTTGCTGAAGAGTTTGAGAGAGACCGTCAGATTTTTTGCATATTGTTCTTCAAAAGGAGCCAATTGCTTGCGATAGGCGTCTTTTTCCGCCTCGGTCAGAAGAACTTCCGATCCTTTTCCGTCGTCGCTTTCAACCCATCTTCTTCCGCTGGAAAGGGCAGAGGCGGCTTCCGACAGGGGGAAGAGTTTTTCTGCCTCGTCGTAGCGTTCTTGTTCTTGCAAAGCATTGACCTGTTGGTAAATCAGATCGATCAAAGCCCGATAATACATGGGGGACGTGACAATGATTTCATTGTCCGCCGGTGCGGTTTTCCCGGAAAGGGGATAGTAGACCCAAGAAGCGTTGGCTTCGGTTTGAGTCAAGTAGTAGGTGTTTCCCCATTCGGGATATTCCGCTTCGTCCCCGGGCAAAAGAAGATCCGAAGAAACGGTGCGATAATAATAAAGTTTTCCGCCGTCGTACTGAGCATAGCGGTCGGAAAGGGTTTTCAGTTGGTCTTGATTGACGAAGACGAATTGGAACAAGCCGTCTGCCAAATACTGTTCCATTTCCATTTGCAACCGCTCGTTACGTTCCGAGGAATCTTTTAAGACGTCGTACTTAGAATCCACAGCTCCGCAATCAAACAGACCGGTAACGGTATAGACCGTGCCGTCCAAAGAGATTTTCTTCCCGATGAGATCTTGGGGATCGGTGATCTCCACGGTTTTTCCTTCCGCATCGTAGATCTGACAGGCAACGGTCAGATCTGCAAAGTATTTGGACAATACGATTTCGTCCTTTGCTTTGGGATATTCTCCGGAGATGCGTTCCCGCAAGGGGTGACCTTCTGGCAGATATCCCACCATGCTGATGCGGGGAGACCAATATGGGGTACTGTTCCGCACGTTCAGGGTGAGGTATGCTTCCACGCCGCCGAAAATGGCGTCACCTGTCTGTCCCTTCAGTTTTTCAATGTCGTCGTCGGAGAATCGGGCTTGATAGAAGGTCTCGTAGGAGTGTTCCTCTTCTCCGTAAGAATACCAAGTGACGACGGATTGATACCGCTTGTCTGCCTTCAAAAATTCCGGTGCGGAAACGGTCAAAGTCTCCCGGAAGGTCTGTTCGCTGTCGTAAAAATTCAGGGTGGACAACAGTCCGAACATAACGAAAGAAACGGTGCACAACAGAATGGTCATAAACAGTCGGAAGGGTTTGCTTTTCAACCCCGAAAGACCGATTTTCGCCGCGTGGCGTCCGGGGAGTTTGGAACGGATAAAACGGCTGTCTTCCTTGGTGTACGCCTTATTCTCCAATTTCGATTCGTCGGTGTCGGCAAAAACTTCTTGCTCGCCCGTCTCGGTGATGCGGCTGACTTTTTTAAAGTTCCGTACGTCTTTTTCGCCCTTGGCAATCACCACGTCTCCGGAAGATTGTTTTAAGAAAGATTTTATCTGTTCAAAATCCGCGTCAATCAATTCGGAGCCCTTTTTCATGCACAAAACGTCGCCTATCGCCTGCAGATTCCCCGTCAGCACCTGTTGTTTTTGTTG
>JAZSJP010000161.1:0-4329 GCA_045534395.1 Eubacteriales bacterium
CGGGGCTTTTCCGATGCGGTGGCGCATGCCAAAACGCAGGTGTCTCCGTAGCGGATCATGGCGGAACCGTTGGCAAGACCGGCGAATTTTCCGGTTTCCACAACCAAGGGACGGCCGGCAACGGTGGTTTCGAACTTGCGATAGTTTTCGTAGATGTTCATGGTTTGTCCTTTCTTTTTTCCGGGGCTCCCCTCTGTTCCGGCAGTTATAAAAATGCCCGACGGTTCGGATATTTTCATAACTGCTGAATCCAGAAGGCAAGGGAGACCGGTTTGATTTTTTTGTTACTTTGGGATGGCAAAAAACAAAGCCATCCGCGGGGATGACTTTGTTTGCCGGCGAAGAGGAGACGTGCTCCTCTTCGTCGAAACGGACCGAATTACTTTCTCAGACCGAGCTTTGCGATGATTGCACGGTAGCGGTTGATGTCCTTCTTTTGCAGATAGTTCAACATGTTTCTCCGCTGGCCGACCATCTTCTGAAGTCCACGACGGGAATGGAAATCCTTGGGGTTTGCCTTCAGGTGTTCGGTGAGATCCTTGATGCGGGTGGTCAGAATGGCAACCTGAACTTCGGGAGATCCGGTGTCAGCGTCGCTTCTGCGGTTCGCTTCAATGATTTGGGTCTTGGTTTCTTTCAGCATAATGCTTCCTCCTACGCCGCTTGGCGGCAATAAAATATTCACCAAAAAATCAGTTGCGGTCGGAGTTGTCCGACAACCGATTTTTGGTATCCTACATATTATATCATATTATGTTCCGATTGTAAAGATATAATTCTGAATTTTTTTTGAAATTTTTGGAAAAAAGCGGCTCTCCGTGAGAAGAGCCGCAGATTTCAGCATCGGGTGATGATAAGCATTTTATCTTCGCAGAGCAGGTCTTGTTCCAGATGATTTTCCCGAATCAGGTCTGCGTAGGGGCAAGCGTGATCTTTTGCGATTTTCCAAGCGGATTCCCCGGCGGAACCGTAATATAAAACCACGGTGTCCGTATTGCGGGTTCGTTCCGATTTTTCGGTAATGCAAGTGACGGCGTCGGTGGTTTCTTTTCCGAACAAAAGACCGTTCCAACGGTAGGTACCCTTGATTTCAACGTGGCTTGTGTCTGCCAAAGACCAAGAAAGATCAGTGAGAAGGATTAACGTATCGTTTCGGGTTGGATTTGTGCAGCCGTTGGCGGGAACTTCCAAAAGGAACGGAATCTCTCGAAGGGCGGTGCAGGGGGTCGTGTCGGCGTCGGTCATTAGAATTTGGCAGTGCCATACTCCTTCGCAGACAATTTTGTCCCCGTCTGCCCGATAATAGGTGCCCCTTAATTCCGATGCAACGTCGACCCATAAAATCCCGGTGCAGGTTCCGATTTCCGCCGTTTCTCGTACGGTACCGGTTTCTTCGATTTTCCAAAAGTGCTCCGTAACGACACTTTCTTTGGTGCATTCCACGTTTTTCTTCACGGAATAGGCGTCTTCCGTCCATTCTGCAATACCTTCTTCGTAGGCATTTCCCGTAACGCTGATCTCCACGTCGTAGGAAATGGTTTGCGATCCGTCGGAAGCCTCGTCTTTTGCTATAAAATTAGAAGAAATCAATTCAAATCCCGTTTTGCAAACTGCTTCCGGGTGAATCCCCGGCAGATCTAAGATCTGCGAAATGGGGAAGACTTTGCGCACCGTAAACAGAGAAGAATCCCCCGCAGCACAAAGTAGGTCGAAGATCATATCCGCTTTCACGATCAATTTGTCGGTCAGGGGTTTTTGTTCCGTTTCCCGGAATGTGATTTTCGTCTGTACAATTTCTGCGACGATCTTCCCGGGGTCCATTTCAAATTCGTCGGAGATTCGCAAGGGTTTTTGCGCGCAACTGACGGGCTTTGCAATTTTTTTCGTACAGGTCTTAATCTCGCAATCTTCCGGAACGGTCGGCATGGGAATCGCCTTTGTTTGATTGATTTTAATTTGTACGGCAACGGTGCAACGGGCGTAGATTTTTTGCGGATTTAACGCTCTTGCCATACAATTTTTCGGTGTCAAAAGGACTCTTAGTTCCGCATCTGCGTCGCAGTCTAAGTCTACGGTGCAGGAAAAATGGCTTTGTTGTGAAATGGAACGGATACCGATGCCCTCTTCGGGCAAATACAGGATTCGGTACTCTACACTGCCCTCGACGGTGTAACGATCTGCTGTGCGCACTGCGGTATGTAACGTGGGGTGCGCCGTGGCTTGCAGAATCCGTAAAATGTTGGGACAGTAATCGGGCAGGATGATTTCACATTCCGCCCCGGCTTCGCCGTTTCGGTCGGGGGCGAGAGAGAGCAGTTGCAGTTGGTTGGCTTCAAAGTTCATACGGCACCTCGTTTTTTAGAATTGTTGTATTCTAATTTATGCCGTCCGACCTTTGGTTATTCCCGACGGTTTTATGCAAGAAAAACGGAGATCCGAAGATCTCCGTTTTTCGATGTTTTTTGTTGATTTTCTATACCAAATCGGTTTACAGGGAATTTAAGAAAGAATCAATGGCTTCGTCGGTGGAAAGATCGGGATTTTCCACGGGGGATTTTTGAAGCATCCACAATTCCGTCAATTCACTGCGGCTTCCGGGAGCAACGTCGCACAGGGGAGAGAGACTTTCGATCTCAATGAAGTTGGGGTTGGTGTAGGTTTCAAAGGAACAGCCGTTGTCGGGATAGGTGGCATGGGGGTGGTGCGTCATGTGGAATTTTGTGAAAACTTCGCCCTTCAGCACGTAATGTACTTTTCCGCCTTTTAAGTCAAAACCCAATTTGAAGGGGGTGGTTGCCGTAGGATCCTGACGAAGGGTGACGTACTTGTTTCTCCAAGTGACGCGGGGATCGCCCATGTCGGTGTAGGGCCAAGCCATGATGGTGCGGTTGGACAGAAGTCCGGTGTTGTCTGTGTTCATGGGAATGATTTCCGTTCCCCCTTGCGCAGATACCGTAAGACCCCAAATGGCAAACCGTAACGGTTTATCTCCGATATTGGTTACGCGCATGGTAACCAAAAGAGCATTTTCCTTGTCTTCGGGAAGGGTGACAAGCATTTCTTTGAAGACGGAATTTTCGTGTTCAAAGGGTGCGAAGAAGGAAACGGTTTTTCCGTCGGGCTCCACGCGGTATTCCACGGGATCCAAATCGGGGTAGTAAGTTTCGGGATAGGATTCAGGGGAGAGCCAAATGCGGTGTCCGCCCAAATTCTCCCATTTCTTTCCGGCTCCGAAATAATCTTCAAAGACTTGATCGGTCAATCCACCCAAAGCGGTGCGGTCGTCCTGCATAAAATTCTGTCCGCCTACAAAGCCGAACCGAATGATGCGGGGTCCCACGTCAACGGTGACGTAGGCTTCCACCACGCCGTTGTCCAGGGCGATGACTTTTCCAAAATCCTTGTAGTTTTCGATTTCTTTGATGTTCATCATATTGAATTCTCCCTATTCATAAATATTTTCACAGATCCAAGCGTCAAATTGATGCTCCGCACGGCTTCTTTCTTCGTGAGTGCGAATGGTCCAGCCGATGGGAAGCGCCTTCCAAAAATCCCGACAAAGGCGAAATGCCCAGGTGTTGGGGTATCGAACGTCGTAGGCAATAAAGTCCGGCTTTGCAATGACGTTTAACAATAAATTCTTCACGGCGAACAGTTGTAGTTTGTTTCCGCCTTCCTTGTGCCCGAAGAAATTGGAAGACAACTGTCCCCGAAGGACGTTAGGGCGGTTTTTTCTCAGCCAATCCAAGGCAAAGGGGTGAAAGGATTCCACGCAATACCGTCCCGCGTATCGGTCCAAAATCTCAAAGGCTTTGGGACAGACCGAAAGATTAAATCCGGGAATTTTCAGTTCGATAATCAGGGGAACTTTCCCGTCCACTACCTGTAATACCTGTTCCAAGGTCGGAATCCCGTCGGAGTGTCCGTTTAACGGCATTTCGGAAAGTTCTTCTGCCGTATAATCCAGAACTTTTCCGTTGATCCCCACCACGCGGTTCAGGGTGAAATCGTGAAAAACCACGACCTTTCCGTCTTTGGATAGTTGGAGATCCAATTCGATACCAAGTCCCTGCTCTACCGCCTTTTCAAAGGCGCGCAAGGAATTTTCGGGAATGTTTTGATTGTGCAGTCCTCGATGGGCGTACTCCCTGCCCACAAAATCCTGAAAAGGGGGACGCTTCTTGAGAGACCGTGGCTTAATGAGAAGCAAAAAAACGAGAAAGAGGAACAGAATCGTTCCTAAAATTCCCGCGGAGACGTAAAGCCAAATCATTCTCCGTCCTCCTCAAATTGCTCCATTACGCTCTTCTTGGAAGTCGGAGGCCAAGC
>JAZSJP010000214.1:0-4855 GCA_045534395.1 Eubacteriales bacterium
GTCTTTTGCGGAGTTTCCTTTATGGGAGAAAGCGCAAAAATTCTGAATCCTCAAAAGAAGGTGCTCATGCCCGATCTTACGGCAGACTGCCCCATGGCGCACATGGTGACTCCCGGAAAAATTGCGCAAATGAGAAGGGAATACGAAGACCTCGCCGTTGTTTGTTATATCAATTCCACCGCGGAACTGAAATGCCAAAGTGACGTTTGCGTTACCTCGTCCAACGCCGTCAAGATTGTCAAAAACTTGCCCAACAAAAACATTTTTTTCATTCCCGACCGAAATTTGGGCGCCTTTGTGGCAGAGCAGGTTCCCGAAAAAAACATTATCTTGAACGACGGTTGTTGTCCCATTCATGCAAAAATAACGCCTCAACAGATACAGACCTTGAAGTCTGTGCATCCCGGAGTCAAGGTTTTGACTCACCCCGAATGCGAGCCGGAAGTATTACTTCTATCCGACGTGTTGGGAAGTACTGCGGAAATTATTGAATTTGCAAAAACTTCTCAGGATAAAGAATTTATTGTGTGTACGGAACAGGGCGTGTTGTATCAACTTATGACCGACAACCCGGACAAGCGGTTTTATTTCCCCGCTCCGCAACCCTGTTGTGCCGATATGAAGTTGAACACCTTGGAAGCCCTTTGTTCCGTCCTTGAACGCGAAGACAACGAGGTTTTGTTGGGAGCCGAAGTTATGAAAAACGCTTTGATTCCATTGGACAGAATGTTAGAACTTGCAAAATAAAGGAATTGATATGATAGCAGATATCTTAATCGTCGGTTGCGGTGTCGCGGGATTGTACTGCGCTCTGAATTTACCGAAAGACCGAAACATCGTTATCGTTACGAAAAATAAAGCGCGCAGAAGCGATTCTTTTTTAGCACAGGGCGGAATTTGCGTTCTGCGGGACGAAAAGGATTATAAGCCTTTTTATAATGATACCATGCGTGCCGGTCATTATGAAAACAATCCGGATTCCGTGGATATTATGATCCGATCTTCGCAACAGGTCATTGAAGATTTGGTTTCCTTTGGAGTTCGCTTTGAGAAAAACGGAAAAGAGTTTCTCTATACCCGCGAGGGCGCTCATTCGAAACCGCGAATTCTTTTCCATGAAGACGAAACCGGAAAAGAAATCACCTCACATTTGTTGGAAACTGCACGAAATCAAAAAAACATTACCTTGATTGAGCATTATACCATGGTGGATCTTATTTGCGAGGGAAATTCCTGTGGCGGGATCATCGGCCACGACGAAAATGGGAATTATTACCCCATCACGGCAGATTATACGGTGCTTGCCACCGGCGGCATCGGCGGATTGTTCAAGCATTCTACCAACTACCGTCATTTGACGGGAGATGCCTTGGCTTTAGCGTTGAAATATAATATAAAACTGCAAAATATAGATTACATACAAATCCACCCTACGACGTTGTACAGTAAAAAACACGGTCGGGAATTTTTGATTTCCGAATCGGTTCGCGGAGAAGGTGCAATTCTTCTCAACTCAAAAGGAGAGCGCTTCGTAAACGAATTGCTTCCCCGAGACGTGGTGGCAAACGCGATCTTTGACGAAATGAAAAAAGAAGGCACGGAACACGTTTGGCTTTCCATGGAACCCATTCCCGAAGAAGAGATTCGAACCCATTTCCCTAATATTTATCAGCATTGCTTGGAAGAGGGATACGACGTCACCAAAGAGCCCATTCCCGTGGTTCCGTCTCAGCATTATTTTATGGGCGGAATCGCCCTTGATCGCAACAGTAAGACCTCAATGGAGCGCCTTTATGCCGTAGGGGAGACGGCTTGCAACGGTGTCCACGGAAAGAACCGTTTGGCAAGCAATTCCTTGTTGGAAAGTTTGGTTTTTGCAAAGCGTGCTGCGGAGCATTTAATGACCGACTATTCCATTTCGGATCTTCCCGTGAACATTACGGTAAACCCGAAGCAATATGAAAATTACGAAGAACAATATAAGAACGTCGTTTTGACAGCGATTGAAAAGGAGAAACAAAGCCATGAATAACGTTACCATGAAAATGAATGCAGATCAATTGATCTTAAGTGCCTTACAGGAAGATATTACAAGCGAAGATATTACCACAAATTCCGTCATGCGGGAATATCAGTTGGGCGAAGTTGAGCTGATTTGCAAACAAGACGGTGTCATTGCCGGCTTGGACGTGTTCAAACGCGTGTTTGAGCTTTTGGACGAAACGACTCAGGTAGAATTTGTTTGCAAAGACGGGGATCGTGTTACCAACGGTCAAAAAATCGGAACCATTCGCGGCGACATTCGGGTGCTTCTTTCGGGAGAGCGCACCGCGCTGAATTATCTGCAACGGATGAGCGGAATTGCAACCTACACCCGGGGGATTGCGGACCTTCTTGCGGGAAGCAAAACCAAATTGTTGGATACGCGAAAAACCACCCCCAACATGCGCGTGTTTGAAAAATACGCCGTTAAGGTAGGAGGGGGCTATAATCACCGCTATAATTTGAGTGATGGAATTCTTTTGAAGGATAATCATATCGGAGCTGCCGGCGGCGTAAAAGAGGCAATTTTAATGGCAAAAGAGTACGCGCCTTTCGTTCGCAAAATTGAAGTCGAAGTGGAAAACCTCGAAATGCTCAGGGAAGCGTTGGACGCCGGTGCGGATATTATCATGTTGGACAATATGTCTGTAGAAGATATGAAACAAGCCGTCTCTCTTGCGAAGGGAAAAGCGGAAACCGAATGCAGCGGAAACGTAACCCGAGAAAATATCGAAAAATTGGTGGATATCGGAGTGGATTATATCTCCAGCGGAGCCTTGACGCATTCCGCACCGATTTTGGATCTTTCTCTGAAAAATCTGCATGCGATCTAAGAGGCAGATATGAAGTTTAAAGAGAGACGAGAAAGCATTGCCAAGTTGCTGTCCGCCGCTACCCGACCTTATACCGGCTCCGAACTTGCCGAACTGTTTGGTGTGTCCCGTCAAATTATCGTGGGCGATATTGCGTATTTGAAATCCGTCGGATTTGAAATTCTTTCCGCATATAACGGCTACGTTGTGCAAAAATCCGCATACGTTGAACGTGTGTTTCAGGTAAAACATACCGGCAACGAGACGGAAGACGAGTTGACGGGAATCGTGGATCTGGGTGGAATGGTTGCCGACGTTTTCGTCTTGCACCAAACTTACGGAAAAATGCAAGCAAATCTCAATATTTATTCCCGAGCGCAGATTCGGGAATTCCTTGAGTCAATTCGCAAAGGTGAATCAACGGAATTGATGAACATTACCGGCGGATACCATTACCATACGGTGCACGCCGACAAGACAGAAACGTTAAACCGCATCGAAACTTTTCTTGCAGATCGAAACTATTTAATTTCCGTTTTGAAATAAAAGAAGCCCGAAATTTCGGGCTTCTTTTTTATGCCTTGATAAAGTCTTCCAGCGTACCGAAGGTGTATCCCTGCTCCTTCCATTGGGTGAGAAGTGTATCAAGAATTTCTGCGTTGGTTGCTGACGTGCTGTGTAATAATACAATGGCGCCGTTGTGGATTCTCGAATTCAATTTTTGAATTGCCGCTTCGGGATTCGGTTGCTTTGCGTTGTTCCAATCTGCATAAGCGAGGCTCCAAAATACGGTGGTATAGCCCAATTCTTTTGCATGTTGTAAATTTGCTTGACTGAATTTCCCCTGAGGCGGACGGTATATTTTCTTCATTTCCTGTCCGGTAATTTCCCGATATAACGCTTCTACCGGAACCAATTCATCGCAAAGAGCTTCTTTTGTTGTCAGGGTATTCATTTCCGGGTGAGACGCCGTGTGATTTGCCACGATATGCCCCTCTTCCGCCATGCGTAATACCAACTGCGGTTGGGTGTTCATGTAATGCTTTACCAAAAAGAACGCCGCGGTCACTTGATGCTTTTTCAATACGTCTAAAATTGTTTCCGTATAACCGTTTTCGTAGCCGGCATCAAAGGTTAAATAGATGGTTTTGGATTCGGTATCTCCTATGTAATAAGCGTTGTATTCTTTTAGTTCTTCCGTACTCAGATTTCCTTGGGGCGCCGCATTGGGAATTCCGAAGGATAACCCCCAATCGGACGTTGCAAAAGCCTCTACCGTTTGTGCCTGCCCCGCGGCAATCATCACCAAAACCAAGCAAACGCAAACTAAGGTCAAAGCCACCGTCTGCCAATTTTTTTCCAATGAACGCAGGATTCGTTCCGAATATTTCATGACCCTTCACTCCTTTTCGTTCTATTTTATGACATATCCCACGATGATATCCATAAAATTTAAGGAAAGGGGAAATGAGTGTGATTGGTTGGATCTGTTTTGTGTTGCTCTTCAGCGGTACGGTCTGCGGTATGGTCACGGGAAATTTGGATCAGGTTTCTGCGTCGATTTTATCTTCGCCCGGCGATACGGTATCCCTTCTTCTGAAAATCGGCGGTTCCATCTGTTTTTTCTGTGGACTTATGCGGGTGGCGGAAGGGTGCGGATTGGTCGAAGGGTTTTCCCGATTTTTGGCAAAACCCGTCGGTGTCTTGATTCCCAAAACCAAATCCAACCCGGAACTCCGCTCTACCGTAACCATGAATTTAGCGTCCAACTTTTTTGGTTTGGGCAACGCCGCAACCCCTTACGGCATCAAAGCCGCGGGACAAATGGCAGACGGAAAAGTTTCCCAATCCCTTGCCGCGTTCCTTTTATTGAACACTTGCTCTGTGCAACTCATTCCCACTACCGTGTGCGCCCTTCGTCAAGCAAAGGGAGCAAGAAATCCTTTGGATATTCTTCCGGCGGTGTGGATCGTGCAGATTGTATCTTGTACCATAGGAAT
>JAZSJP010000049.1:0-1880 GCA_045534395.1 Eubacteriales bacterium
ATTGTCTTCCTAAGACCGCTTGGCCTCCGACTTCTGAGAAGCGGTGAAGGTCGTAGTCAGAGCGCCTGCAGCCAAGGAACCGGTAACGGTACCGGCGGCGACTGCCTCGGACTGCATTTCCATGACCTTAACTTGGTCACCGAAAATGTTCTTCAGACCCGTAGCGGACCAGGAGGCGGTCAGCTCTGCCATAACGGAAGAGGGAGTGATGGGGTAGATGGCAGCCACTTCGGTGAACGCATAGGATACGTGCGCCGCCGCGGTATTACCATCCATGGACTGTTTCATTCTTGCCATGTGAGTTTTACCTCCTGTATATTGAAAATATTAAAACATAGGACATACCGATATATTATAACACAATTCTACCTTTCTGTAAAGGGCAGACACACAAGGTTTGGAAACTTTTCATTTTTTTGTAAAGGAAAAGGCAATTTTCACCGATTTTTTACTTCACAGAAAAGAAATTTCCCCCTTTCTCTTGCAATTTCTGAGAAAATATGGTATCATATAGAAAATAACGCGTGCGCGAAAGGAGAACCTATGGAATTCAGCGTAAATCATCCTATTCTGTTCCTTTTAGTGGGAATTCTCGTAGCGGTTGTCTTGGGACAATCGGTCTTTTTCCTTGTCAAGGCTTGGAGGCGGGGAATCGCCATCGGAATGGATCGAAAAAAATTGCGGAGCATCGCCGTGACGGCGGGCATTTTTACCGTAGCACCGGCAGTCGCCATCGTCATCAGCGTCATTGCTCTTTCCAAAAAATTGGGCGTCGCTCTGCCTTGGCTTCGTCTGAGCGTGGTGGGGTCCCTGTCTTACGAAGCGATCGCCGCGGAAAACACGTCTCTTGCCATGGGGCTTTCGGGAAGTACGGCACCCAACGCTTCCCAATTCGTCACCATTGCCTTAGTCATGACTCTTTCCATTATGGTAGGTATTTGGTTGGTGCCCGTCCTGTGCAAAAAATTGCAACGGGGCATGGGCAAATTGGAGCAGCGGGATAAAAAATGGGCGGACGTTTTTCAATCCGCCATGTTTATCGGTATGATTGCCGCCTTCGTCGGTTTTGTCTTTTGTGACGTTTCCGACGCCTTTTCGGGAAATTTCAAGGGTCTGATTCCCGTTTGCGTCATGGCGGTTTCCGCCGTGGTGATGGCAATTTGCGGACTTTTGGCGGGCAAGTTCAAAAAGATCCATTGGATCGCCGATTACGCGCTCCCCGTATCTCTTGTGGTAGGCATGGCAAGCGCCATTCCCTTTACCGCTTGGCTTTCTTAGGAGGTGCAGTATGAAAAAAGAATTGACTTATATGGATCAAGTACACCGTTGGGGAACGGCGTGGAACCTTTCCATGATGGTTCTTCTGTTAGCGTTTCCCGTTGCCGTTGCCGTGATTTTCAAAGCTTTCCCCGACATGAACGGTTTTCTGAGAGGATTGCTTGCCACGGCTCCCATGTATTGGGCGGTGGGCGTCATTGAAACCATTACCTATATTCCCATGTTGGGCGCCGGCGGGTCGTATCTGTCCTTCGTGACGGGTAACATTTCCAATTTGAAATTGCCCTGCGCCCTGAACGCCTTGGAACAAGCCAAGGTCAAGGCGAATTCCGAAGAGGGAGAGGTTGTTTCTACCGTTGCCATCGCCGTGTCGTCCATCGTCACGACCCTCATCATCATTCTCGGCGTCATTCTCATTACGCCTCTGACTCCGGTGCTGGAATCTCCCGTGCTGACCCCCGCCTTCGATCAAATGATTCCCGCTCTCTTCGGCGGCTTGGGCGTGGTGTTCGTTTCCCGAAATTGGAAGATCGCCGTGGCTCCCGTAAGTCGGATCGTAGCCAGGTCGTTCTGTGAGCCAAAGGGTTGGCCATTAGTATTGT
>JAZSJP010000059.1:0-6384 GCA_045534395.1 Eubacteriales bacterium
CCGTAAAGAAAAGGGGCGTAAAGAGTTCGGATAAAATGGGGTACAAAACTGCGGTATAAACGTAAAGCTGTACAAAAAACGAGATAATACCGGAAAGAAGTCCGATAATCATACCTTCAATAAAGTAGGGCAACTGAATAAAGAGGTCGGTTGCGCCCACGTATTTCATAATGTTGATCTCCAATCTACGGGCGTACACCGAAAGCTTAACGGAGTTCATGATAATAAACATGGAGACCACCAAGAATAGGGCGATAACCCAAATCGAAAGGAAAGAAATAATTTGTCGGACCTCAAGGATTCCTTCCACAACGTCACGACGCTCCTGGATTTCCCCGACGCCGTCCAATTTTCCGATGGCGTACAGAGTTTGATCGTATTTTTCAAGATCAATAATTTCAAAAATCATGGAAGCGCGGAAGGTTTCGGGATCAAGAACGTCTTCCATGCCCGTATCGTCTCCCAAGGATTCCAAATAATTGGCAAGGGCTTGTTCCTTCGTCTCGTAAGTAACTTCTCCGATATTGCCGATGGCAACCAATTCTTCTTTGAACCGAACGATGTCCAAATCATCCATGTCTTCTTCCAAGAAGACGGCGATACGGCTTTCCCCGATCTCTTCCACAAAAGCGTTGACGTTTCGGATTACCAAAGTAGTGCAACCCAGCAGAGAGAGGCAGATGGTCAGAACCGTAACCGAAGCAACCGTAAGCAAAATATTGCGATAAAGGTTGTTCAAGGCGCTTTTAATTAAAAACCAAAGGCTATCAAGACTCATCGGCTGCCACCTCGCTTTCGGTTACTGCATCGGGTTCGTCAAATTCTTCCGTGGTATCTGCGGCGACACGACCTTTTTCGATACGAATGACCCGTTGATTCATTTGATCTACCAAATGTTGCTCATGGGTTACAACCACTACGGTAATGCCCATTTGGTTGATGCGAAGAAGCATATTCATAATTTCCACGGAAAGAGAAGGGTCAACGTTTCCCGTGGGCTCGTCGGCAATAATCATGGAAGGGTTGTTGACGATAGCGCGGGCGACGGCAACGCGTTGCTGTTCTCCCCCGGACAGTTGGTCGGGATAAACCTTTGCCTTATGAGTCAGACCGACCAACTCCATGGCACGCTCCACTCGGCGGGCGATCTCCTTGCGGCGTCGACCTACCACACGCAAAGAAAAGGCAATATTATCATAAACGGTAAGGTTGGGAATCAGACGGAAATCCTGAAACACAATACCGATGCGACGGCGGTATTTGGGGATCTGACGGCGAGAAAGATTTTTCGTATTGACTCCGTCCACGATGACGTCACCCCTGGAAGGAACGTCTTCGCAGGTGAGCAAGTGAACCATGGTGGATTTTCCGGCGCCGGAATTTCCGATAATAAAAACGAATTCGCCGTCTTCAATGCGAAGATTAACCTTTCGCAGCGCCACGGTGCCCGATTTCGGATACCGTTTCGTTACGTTGATAAACTGAATCAAAGCAGACCTCCCATCAATACTTCGTCGGGTTAGATTCCAAATACTTCCGAACCATCAAGGCGACTTTAAAAACGATGGCGTGGTCAAACTGCTTCAGATCCAAACCGGTGAGACGGCGGATCTTTTCCAGACGGTACACCAAAGTATTGCGGTGAACGAAGAGTTTACGGGAAGTTTCGGATACGTTCAAATTATTTTCAAAGAACTTTTGAATGGTAAACAAGGTTTCGTGATCGAGGGATTCGATGGAACCCTTTTTGAACACTTCTGCCAAGAACATATTACAAAGGGTGGTAGGAAGATAATAGATCAGGCGACCGATTCCAAGATTGGAATAACTCATGATAACCTTTTCTACGTCAAAGACCTTGCCCACTTCAATAGCAACTTGCGCTTCCTTGTAAGAACGGGAAAGTTCGCGGAGATTGTTAATTACCGTTCCGATGCCAACCACGGCGCGGGTGTAGAATTCGGAATTTAACGTATCAACAATAGAACGTGCCAACTTTTCCAGATCCTTCTGCTGAACGCCTGCTTTGACTTCTTTGACCAACGCGATGTCGTTTTCGCCGACGTTTACGACGAAATCCTTGGTCTTTTCGGGAAAGAGATTTTGAACGATGTCGTACGCAAAGACTTCCGTGCGATCCACCAAACGAATCAAAATTACGACTCGGGGAATGTCGCCGTTAAAATGAAGCTCTTTGCTCTTGGGATAAATATCGCCGGGAAGAATATTTTCCAGCATGACGTTTTTGACAAAGTTGCCTTTATCAAATTTTTCATCGTGATATTCCTTAATCGTGCTAAGAGACAATGCTAAAACGCCGGAAAGACTCTCTGCAACGGAATCGTTCCCTTTAACGAAAACGAAACTCTCAAACTTCACCCGGGATCCGATAACACGGTATGTATAACCGTTAATGACGGCAATGTCCGACATGGTAAAGTATTCGTTCATATTTACGTCAACGCTCTGACCAATCATAGAGAGATCGCTGCAAGCGACAATAGTATGATTTTCATCCAAAATTCCAATGGTACGGTCGGTAACGTCTCTGGTTTTTTGAATCAATTCCTGATACACTTTTGTTGACATTATTTTTTTCCAATCCTTTTCCCTTATTGAAGTTCCAAATTCTTTGTGAAAATAGATATGCTTTTGGCGAATGTGACATCATTTGTTGTTAAACTTCACCTATAGTATACCACATTATGAACAAGAAATCAATGTTATTTTTGTGACATATTACCGAAAAACACGTTTTTTCTTTGGTATTTGTGCATAATTACGAAAATTGGTGGAGTTTATGCCATGAAAAGGCTTTTTCGCGATCGGAACGAAGCTGTTGCATCAAAGCACCCAAATTCTGAAAATGAATTTCATCCCGAAGGCGCGCAAAAAAGTGTACGGCAATTTCTTTTCCGTAAAAATCGCCCCGAGCCTCCAATAAATGTGTCTCCACGTTGCAAGAGCCACCGTCATCTACCGTAGGACGAATTCCTACGTTTGTCAGAGACCGATATGCAATTCCGTCCACAATCGTCTCCGTGAGATAGACACCGTTTTTTGGAAGAACCTTGGCGACAGGCGTAGAAAGATTGACGGTAGGAAACCCGATGGTGCGCCCCAGATGCTTCCCTTCCACGACGACACCTTTTACGAAATACGAGTAACCCAACCAAGAATTTGCCCGCTCGATCAATCCGTCTCTCAAGGCAGAGCGAATGGACGAAGAAGAGATTTTTACAAGATCGGTTTTCAAAGTAATCACGTGTTGTTGGATTTCTTCAAGGCAGACTCCGTCGCGCAACACTCCCAAACCATTCTTCCCAAAGCGAAAATCTTCGCCGCCGAACAAATGGGTGCAATGATACTTTTCTTTTAAAAAACGAAGGAATTCTTCAGGAGAAAGATTCGAAAACTTTTCATCAAAAGGAACGGTGTCAACCCTTTGAATTCCTTCCGAACGAATCAAGGAAATCTTTTCTTCTCCATCGGTTAAGTAATATAAAGGAGTGTGATTCAAAAAAGTTTTGGTATTCCGATCAAAGGTGAGAGCAACGGAAGGTTCTCCCACCGACTCGGCAAAGGAAACGACGTTCCGAAGAAGTTCTTGATGACCCAAATGAACGCCGTCAAAATCACCGACGGTTATGACAGCCACAAAAATCTCTCCTTTCTATGGGTTATACGGTCTCTTCTGGAGAAAATACCGCTTTTGCAAGTCCTTTTTCAATCTGAACGAGACCCAAAAATTTGTTCAATGAAGAATACGCCCGATACAGACCATCTTCCATAGCGGGTGTCAATCGGTCAACAGTTAAAGTCCCACCGTTTAAATAATAACGTTCTCCGTTTTGAGGGATCAGAACGGGCGACAGAGATGAAAAGGCTGATTCCACAGAAATGGAAATCTCACGCAATCTCCCCTGCTCCGCCAAAGAAACAACCTCTTCCAAAGAATGGGCGTGCTCCAAAAGAAAACCGTTGGATTGGGTGCGCCGAAGAGCGGACATGGTGGCACCCCACCCCAATTTTGCGCCAAGATCTTCACACAAAGTACGAATGTAAGTACCGGTAGAACAAGTGACGGAAAAACGATATTCTCCTTCCCCAATGCAATCCACATAGGTTAAATCAAACAATTCCACGGGGCGAGGTTTTCGTTCCACTTCAACCCCTTGACGCGCCAATTCGTACAGTCGAACTCCGTCCACGTGCAGTGCTGAATACATAGGCGGGATTTGCTCATAACGACCAACCATAGACGGCAATATATTTCGAAAATCCTCTTCCGTCGGAAGTGCTGAAGTTTCCAACACCTTTCCCGTAATATCTCCGGTATCGGTTCGAAGTCCGAAACGAATGGTGGCAAGATATCCTTTTCGATGGGGGAAAAACTGCGTCAATTTGGGATCTCTTCCGGTTAAAACCGGCAAAAGACCGGTACACATGGGATCCAACGTACCCGTGTGCCCGATCTTTAACCTTTGAGTTGATGCACGTTTAATTTTAGAAACCACGGCTTGCGAGGTCATGCCGGCAGGCTTGTCCAACAGTAGTATCATTGGGTATTCTCCCGTAACATTTGCTTTTCAATGGCAGAAAGAAGACGCCTTTCTGCCTCTTCCAAAGTGGATTTAATCAAACAACCCGACGCTTTTACGTGACCGCCGCCACCAAAGACGGAGGCTACGGCAGAAACGTCAAAAATATCGTCGGCAGAACGCAAGGAGACCTTAACGTCTCCTTCTTTCGTTTCCTTTAAGGTGGCGCAAACCACGGCACCCTCAATGCGACGGATCAAAGCAACCATACCCGAAACGTCCTCGTCTGTAGCACCGTTTTCTTCCAACATTTGCCGAGAAATAGGCAAAAGAAGGATCTTTCCGTCTTGATACGAGTGCAATGAATCCAACGCAGCCCGCTCCATTTTTAACTGACGGAGAGGCACCACGTCAAACATATTGCGAACCACACGGGGCGCATCAAAGGAAAACTTCAAAAGTTCGGACACTACGAAATGGGTGTGAGCCGTGGTATTGGAATAACGAAAACACCCGGTATCAAAAGCGATGGCGGCGTACAGTTTTTCGGCAATAACGCCGTCAATTTCAATTCCGCAAGCGGAAAATAGGTCGAAAAGAACCTCCCCCGCCGAGGAAGCGGAGCCAAAGACGATATTATTCCGAGCGTATTCGGTATTGGTAAAATGGTGATCTATATTATAGTCCACCGTATCGGCATAACAAGCCAGATCGGGACCCAACATTTGCTGGGTTGCCACATCCACGGAGACGATGGCGGAAGGAAGAAACTGCGGTTTCAGTTCTTCCGCACCATCGGTGATTTCTCGTAAATTCCGATCTACGGTACCCGTCGCAGCAACACAGACCCGACGCCCAAGATTTTCAAAGGCGCGTTTCAGAGCAAATGCGGTTCCCAGGCAATCGCCGTCCGGATTTCGATGCACCAAAATCAGAACGTCGTCCATAGACATCAATTCCCGAAAGGCGGCAAGATAAGTTTCCTTCATATCAATCGTTTCCGTTTTCCAGATTCTTGAGAATTTCGTTGATGCGGATCCCTTGCTCCAAGGAGCGATCCAAGACAAAGATCAGCTCCGGAGTATTACGCATGCGAACCGTTTCACCGATGCGGCGACGAACGTATCCGCTACACGCTTTCAATCCCTTACGAACCTCTGACTCATCGTAATTTCCAAGAAAACTGAGATAGATCTTTGCATATTTCAGATCCCCGGTCACTTCCACCGAAACCACCGTAGGCATCGGCGGAATACGGGGGTCTTTTACTTCCGAAAGGATCGAAGCGACAGCGCGTTTGATTTCTTCGTTGACTCGATTTTGCTTATAATTCGACCCCATATATTCCTTTCCGAAAGAAATCAGTTTTTGACTTCTTCCATAAGGTAGGCTTCAATTACGTCGCCTTCCTTAACGTCGTTAAATTTATCCAATCCGATTCCGCATTCAAAGCCTTCGGACACTTCCTTAGCGTCGTCCTTAAAGCGTTTAAGAGAATCAATTTTACCTTCGTAGACCACAATTCCGTCACGAACCAAGCGAACCGATGCGGAGCGGACGATCTTACCGTCTTTGACGTAACAACCGCAGATGGTTCCAACGCCGGAAACTCGGAAGGTCTGACGGACTTCCGCATGACCGAGTACGTTTTCGGTGAACTTGGGGGCCAACATTCCCTTGAGAGCGGCTTCCATTTCCTCAAGGCAATCGTAGATGATACGATAGAGACGGATATCGACCTTTTCTTTTTCCGCCTGAGAGCGAACGTTCGCATCGGGGCGGACGTTAAAGCCAATAATAATAGCATTGGACGCCTGGGCAAGCATTACGTCAGATTCGGTAA
>JAZSJP010000218.1:0-3895 GCA_045534395.1 Eubacteriales bacterium
GTGATGGAGATAACGTCTCTGTCATTGATGGAAAATCCTTCAATCTCCGCGGCTTCCAGGACACTCTCCGTGACGATTTTCGCCAAATCATCGCCTTCGCGAATGATCGGGCAACGAATGCCTCTCGATACGGTTCCGACTCTGCGTTCTTTGTTTTTCATAAATACCATCCTTTGTATCTAAAATAGCGATATAAGACGCAAAAAAGTTTTACACTATATTATATCTCGTTTTTTGTCATTTGTCAATAGTATTTTCTGCATTTTTTTTACTTTTTTAAAAAAAAATTACGAATGGTAAATTAAAGTTGAGCTTAAATAATCTTAAAGCAATCTCTCAAAAGCAGTAAGAAGTTTTTTTTACGGTAGTAACTGCCACCTCGAATGCTTTTTTAATTATAACATAAAACGTGTGAATGTAATAGTTTTTTTATCAAAGGATATTGCTTTATTTGTCATTTTGTGATATAATGACTTATATAAAATGTGAATAGTATTTTTAGAAAACGAAATACTGAAAGAGAGGTATTATGAAACAGAATCGTTCTATCCGAAATTTGGTCGTTACCGCCATCTTTGCCGCCATTTCCGCGGTTTTAATGTACATACAGATCGGGCTTCCTATTTTACCGGCGTTTTTGAAATTTGATTTTTCCGATTTTCCCGCCTTGATCGTGTCTTTTGCCGTTTCTCCTTGGCACGGTGCCCTGGTTTGTTTGTTGAAAAATCTTTTACACCTTTTTACGACGACGACTGCCGGTGTTGGAGAATTGAATAATTTTATTATCGCGTGTTTCTTTGTCGTTCCTGCGGGAATGGTTTATCACCGGAACAAAACTCGCAAAACTGCCTTGTTGGGTTCCCTCGTAGGAACGATTTCTTCCGGGGTTTTGAGTGTTGTTTATAATTATTTTGTTGGTTATCCCCTGTTTTCTGCGGCATTGGGAATTCCCATGATGGGAATTGTCGGAATGTATTCCACGATTTTGCCGTCTTCGGATACCCTTCTCGAATCGCTTTTGATCTTTAATTTGCCTTTGACAGTCGTTAAGGGAATTGTTTCTACAATAATAACCATGCTGATCTACAAGCGTATTTCTCCCTTGCTGAAGGGAAAAAAGAATTTGCTGACACAGATGGCATCAAAGTGAGGTAATCCTATGTTTCTTGATTCTTTGGAATCCCTTTCCGGAATTCCCACAAATGCGGAATTGCGGCGTCAATGCAATCGTTCCCGCCGGGTTTCTCTGCTGAACGGCGACGTCATTGCTAACTCCGGGGGAGAGCAAAGTGGCATGAATGCTCGTGTTTTGCAATCGGGAAAATGCGGTTTTTCTTCTTCTCCGGAAACCGATATGGCATCGGCGATGAACGTTTTGAAATTGGCATCGGAAAATGCGCGTTTTCTTGCGGAAAAACTTCCGTCCGTCGATGCAAAATTACCGGATAGATCTCCCGTGGTTCACAAAGATCTATGGCGTGAGGATACGGTATCTCAAAAGGAGATTTTGGAGTTCCTTTCGCAGATTAACGATTATTTAAATAAATTCCCCGAATTGGTCTCACGTCGGGTAAATTGTTCTTGCCTTTCCTTGGAAAAAGAGTTAAAGACCGGCGACGGAGTCTATGTATATTCTTTTTTACCCCGAAGCAATATTGCCGTGGCACTGACTGCTCTTGCTAAGGACGGTTCTCCCGTGGAGCGCTATGAAATTTTTGGCGGTTCGGGGTTGTTCTCCGAAAATTTTACCGACCCGAAAAAATGTTATGAGAGAATTGACCGTCTCGTGGAGGAATTGATGCAAAAACGAGAGGGGATTTTTGCCGATGCCGGACGGAAGCCCTGCATTATAGCACCGGAATTATCCGGAATTTTAGCCCACGAAGCCGTAGGTCATACTACTGAAGCAGATTTTGTTATCAGCGGTTCCGTTGCGGGACCCTGTCGGGGAAAAGAAGTGGCATCTTCTATGGTTACCCTTACGGACTTTGCCCACACGTATGAAGGAATCGCCTTACCGACCCCCATTCACGTCGACGATGAAGGCATCGTTGCCAAAGATGCAGTACTCATTGATAAAGGTGTCTTGACAGGCTGGATGCACAACCGGGCATCTGCTGCCCGATACGGAGACGACTGTACCGGAAATGCCTTGGCGTTTTCCTTTGCAGATGAACCGTTGATTCGTATGCGGAATACGGCAATTTTGCCCGGAAGTGACCGCTTGGAAGAAATGATTTCTTCTATTGACAACGGATACTATTTTACTGCTACCGGCAACGGACAGGCAGATTCCACCGGTGAATTTATGTTCGGTGTTACCATGGGATATGAGATTAAGAACGGAACATTGAGACGTGCTCTTCGGGATACCACGGTTTCCGGTGTTGCTTTTGACGTTCTGAAAACGGTGGATATGATCTCCGATGAAATGGTTTGGCTCAACTCGGGAATGTGCGGAAAAAAACAACCCTTTCCCGTAGGAATGGGCGGACCTCATATTAAATGTGAAATCAACGTGGGAGGGAACTGAAATGAATTCAAATGAAGTAATTGCCCGAAAAGCGTTGGAATATCTTCGTTGTTTCGGTGCCACCGATGGAGTTTGCGTTGCTTCTGTCGGGACGAAAACCGAGTTCTATTATGAATCCGGGGATTTAAATCTTTTACGCACCGTGCGCAACGTTTCTGTTTCTCTGAAAGCGTTGGTCGGCACGAAAAAGGGTGTTTCTTCCGTGAATTCTTTTGAAGATTCCGATTTAAAGCGGGCCGCCGAAGAGGCGGTAAATGCCGCAAAAATCTCAAAGGAAGACCTTGCGGAAGGACTGCCGGAAGAGATTACGGTGCAGTCCTTTGAAAAAGGACCCTTAGTGCCGGATCGTGAAGGAATGTTTGCGCGGATCACCGAATTTTTTGAGGAACTAAAAGAAAAATATCCCGCCGTTTCCGTGGATAGTGCTTCCCTTGATCACACTCTGAGCGAAAGCGTTTATTGTGCAACTAACGGCATTTGTTTAACGACGAAGCAAGGAGCCTATAGTTTTTCTCCCATGTTTATGTGCCGTGACGGGGAAAGAACTTCTTCCTTTAATTATTTCGGTGCGATTTTTGATGCACCGGATTCTCCCGTGATTGATTTAGCGGGCGGTCGTCGAATCATTGAAGACAGTTTGAAGCAGATTGCACCGACTCCACTGCGGGAAAAATTTTTGGGAGACGTTATTTTTACTCCCTCTTGCTTTGGTGATTTGTTAGGCTCCGTCGAAGGAAATTTTCTTTCCGACAGTGTTTTGATCGACGGCACCAGCATTTGGAAAGATAAATTGGGAAAAACCGTTGCTGCACCTTGCTTTACCTGGTCTTCCCGTCCTCGTTCTGAGGAATTGGCGGGGGGATATTTTACCTCGGAAGGCTACGTCGCGGAGAATATGGATCTGATCAAAGACGGAGTTTTACAGAATTTCGTTTTGGGGCGTTATGCCGCAAAAAAGACCGGAATGAAACGAAGTCTTTCCGGTGGCGGGTGTTATTTTGTGGAACCGGGAACCGATTCTCTGAACCAAATGATTTCTTCTGTGGAACACGGACTTATGGTTGGACGTTTTTCCGGGGGAGAGCCCACTTCCGACGGTACGGTGTCTGGCGTTGCGAAGAACAGTTTTGAAATTAAAAACGGAGTTGTCGGCGATGCTGTCAGCGAAGTTATGATCTCCGGAAATCTTGCAAAAATGCTTACGGATATTGTGGCAATTTCAAAGGAAAGAATCAACGATGGCAGTAGCGTCCTTCCTTGGGTAATGATTCGAGGAATCACGATTTCCGGTCAGTAATAAATACCTCTCTCTGAAAAATGGGCAAAAAAAACCGAAAGTTTCGAAAAACTTTCGGCCAAAAA
>JAZSJP010000205.1:0-5666 GCA_045534395.1 Eubacteriales bacterium
TTTTTCTTATCGTTTGCAAGCAAAGCGATGGTCATAATCTATATCCTCCATACGTAAAATATCATGAAAATTTAGCAAGATCAACGGTCTGTCCGGAAATTCGCTGAGCGATATTGTAAAAGGCTTTTTTGCTGCGGGATTTCGGAAGATCGTAAGCAAGCGTGTCTCCGTTGCCGGCACAGATTACAGAAATATCCTCGGGAATCAGTCCAATCAGCTGAAGAGACGTACTGTCGATAATATCGTCAATATCGGGAGCCTGATTCTTCTTAATCAACGTAGGACGGACGCGATTCACAATAAGGCGTATCTTTTTCACTTTATTGCGATACAAATAATCTGCAGCACGCTCTCCGTCGGAGACGGCGGTTCGGTCGGGGGTGGTTACAATTAAGACACTGTATCGGGGATCTGCCAAAGATTCCAGCGTAGGTGCAATACCTGCGGGACAGTCGATGAAGATATAATCAAATACCTTCCGCTTTTCCGCCACCAATTTACGTATAAACTTCAGAAGAACTACGGTGGGAACTTCCCGGCGCAGAGGTGCAAAAAGGGCAAACAAATTGGGGTGCCCCGGCACTTCCATGACGGCGTCGTCAAAGGAACAGGTGCGGTAGTACAAATCTTGCAGATCGTACACGTGGCGGTTGCGCAATCCAAAGGTCAAGTCTAAATTGGACAGATCCAAATCTGCATCAATCACCAAGACCCGAGCTTTTTCAGACAATGCCGCTGAAACATTTGCAGAAACGGTAGTTTTTCCAACGCCGCCTTTTCCCGATGCGACTAAAAACACTTTACCCAAGACACAACCTCCTTTACGCACGCGTGCGCGGGCAATATGTTATATATTAACATATTTACAAGATAAAATCAAGAGGAACGGAAAAAAAATCTCCGTTCCTCGTATCTTTTTACAAAAAAATTAAAAAATCGCCAAAAAAACTTCAAGAAAATTTACGGTAATAAGGTGTTTGTCCCCGAAAGAGAGTCAAAGGAATCCTCATTGGAAAAGCAGTAGGACAACACGTCTTTTACCACCTGAGACGTATAGGCGTTTGCGCCCTTACCGCCGTGTTCGATTACTACGGTAAAGGCAATTTTGGGGTTGTCTGCAGGTGCATAGCCGGAAATCAATACCGTGGGGTGCCCTTTTGCGTACTCTGCCGTTCCGGACTTTGCAGAAACCGTAACGATATCAAAGTCTCGGAAGTAACTGTAAACGGTGCCGCCTTGCTCGTTTACGACTTTATTCAAGCCGTTACGAACGATCTGCAAGGTTTTTTCGGAAATTTTCAGAGTTGCTTTTTTGGTCGGTTGAGTATCTTTCGTCTCCCCCGTATCTCGGTTGGTGACGGTGCGAATCAAATAAGGCTGCAGAGACACGCCGCCGTTGGCAACGGCAGCCACCATTTGCGTCAGCTGCAGAGGCGTTACCACGTTATCCGACTGACCAATTGCCGCCATGAGATTTTCACCGGCGTTCCAAATTCCGCCGGAAGCCTCGCGACGGGTCTTGGAGGCAACGGAACCGGAGATTTCACCGGCAAGCTCAATGCCCGTCTTACTTCCAAAGCCGAACAATGCGGCATATTCCGCCAATTTATCGCTTCCCAACTGTCTTCCGACTTCATAGAAGAAACAGTTGCAAGATTTTTGAAGGGCAGATTCCACGTTGACCACGCCGTGGACGTTCGCTTCGTAGCAGGTGGGCTGATAATCGTCGTAATAGGTATACCGACCGGTACAGCGATAGGTGGTATTTTTAGTAATAATTCCCTCTTCCAAACCGGCAATGGCGGTAATGACCTTCCAAGTGGAACCCGGAGGGAAGGCACCGGAAACGGCACGGTTCACGTAGGGAGAATTCTCGGATTGGGAAAGGGTTGCGTAATCCTCATAAAACGTGGAAAGGTTGTAATCGGGCGTGGACGCCATGGAGAGAATCTCTCCGGTGGCAATTTCCAAAAACACGGCAGAAGCAGCCGTGGCGGCGTCTTCCCCGTTAAGCTTTTTCGCACCTTCCACGGCAGCGGCTAAAGAATCCTCGGTTACTTGCTGAATATTCTTTCCGATGGTCAGAATAACGTCAGAACCGAACTGAGCCTGTTTTCCTTCCAATTCGGAAGTAACGGCGCCGGAAGCGTTAACTTCAATATAACGATAACCGTCTCTTCCCCGTAGAAGATCCTCGCAAATTTTTTCAATGCCGCCTTTTCCCACGGAATCGGTCAAGGAGTATCCCTGTTCTTTGCGGGCTTCGTACTCTTCCGCGGAGATCGGTCCGATATAGCCGAGGATATGGGAAGCAAAATTCTCCTCCGTATAACTGCGGGTATATCCCGTGGCAATTTCCACACCGAGGATTTCTTCATCGCGCTCCTTCAATGCAGTAATCACCGGAATGGGAACGTTGGCAGCAAAGGTATAAACCGAAGGAGAACCACTGCAATACATGGAGTACCGAACTCCGATAATGGCACGTGCTTCGGCGGGAGAATATTCGGATAATTTATAGTAGGAAATTAAGCCTTTTACGGCATCTTCCGCAGTAACGGTCTGCTCAATTTTACGCTTGTTTAAAAATTCGAGAAAGTCTTTGGAAAGAGTTTCTTCCGTATAAATATAAGGTGTGGTTTGGGAAATGGGCAATAAATCAATATACTCTTGCTCGTAAGAATTGAAAGTTTCGATCATTTCCCGAAGAGTTTCGTTGACGGTTTTACAGATATTTAAATCCAACTGTACCGATAAAACCGATTGATTCTGCACCAACGGAAGCCCGTAGCGATCTAAGATCTCGCCCCGAGCGGAAGCTTCGGTTTTTTTCGTAACCACCCGTGCCAACGATTGGGTACGGTACGATTCCCCGTCAACCAATTGCAATTTGACCAGACGGACGAGAAAAACCGTCAAAACTGCGGCAAAAAGACAGGAAAGCACCATAAGGCGGCTTTTCTTCACCTACGTCACCTCCGAAAGGAATAACCGTCTCGTTCCCGAAAGAGAAGAGAAAAAAGGAAATATAAACATAAAATTACAGGCAAACACATAACGAGTCTGGGAACAAACACGTACTGCACCGCCGCTTGTAGGGATACGGAATAACTCAGGTTTTCGATCCCCCAAAAAGCAAGTTCGCTCAACGCAACGGAAAGGATTCCCGTAAGAGCACAGGAAAATACGTTGCGGGAAAGAATTTTTTCCGTCAAAAATGCAATAAAATATCCAAAAAAGAGATACATAACCCCGCGCAGACCAAAGATTCCCGCCATCATGGAATCGGCGAATAATCCGGAAAAAAGTCCGAACAGGGCGGAAGATTTCTCTTGGGAAAACATGGCAAAAACAACAACGGCACACAAGAGGTACGGGGGATTACAGCCCCACCAAAAAGGGTCGACGCAATGCTCAAACAATCCCAAGAAGAGAAACAGGATTCCCGCGATAACAAGACGTAATTTCGGCTTCATTGGGCGTCCTCGAAAAAGTTTGTAATAATAAGAACTTCCTGCAATGCATTCAAATCACCGACTCGCGTCAAAACCGCATTAAGGGTCAAGCCGTTATCCTCGTACTGCAGATCGGAAACGGTGCCCAGCAACAACCCTTCGGGGTAGACACCGCCAAGGCCGGAAGTATAGATCTGATCTCCGCGGTTCACGGAAGATTCCTTGCTCAGATAACGCACGAAACATTGCCCTTTTGCCTTCAATTCCAGCGTTCCTTCCGTCACGCCCACGTCTCCGGTAGAAAGGAGCATTGCGCCTACGGAAATTTGGGGATCAATAAATGTGGAGACCGTTGCCCAATTTAATCCGACCTCCGTGATTTTTCCCACAAGTCCGCCTTCACAAACGACGACGTCACCTTTTTCAATTCCGGCGGCAGTTCCGGCATTGATTCCGACAGTACTGTTCCAACCGTCGGACGACACCGTTACAACGTGAGCGGAAACAAACTCAAAGGCGTAAGAAGGATCCGTAATGGAAAGCATTTCTTTATAACGGTCGTTTTGCACCTTATTATAGTGAAGATCGTTCACTTCCTTTTGGAGATTGTTGACCTGTTCCTTTAACGCCGAATTTTCTGCTTTCAGATCGTCGTAATGAGCAATGGAAGCAAAAAGATCGGTGATTTGAGTTTTACACCACGTAAAGCCGGAACGCACGGGAGACACGATTATGCCTACCATTTGCTCATGGGGCATGGTATGCCCATTGACTGCAACGGAAAGCATAAAACCTAAGAGAAAACAAACGATCAACACGAGAACGATAAAAAAACGTCCTCGAAAATAACGTTTCATAGGATGTCTCCTTTCTCAGAAATTATGCAAGAATATTTTCGTGCTGGATTCCGTGTTTGATTTGATCACGGTAGCGATAAGCGTTTCCGACTCCGGTTACGACGCTTTCCAAAGGAGACGCCGAGTGCATACAGGCGACTCCCGTTTCCTTGGAAAGAAGTTCTTCCCAGCCGGGCAACAAACTTCCGCCACCCACGAGGGTGATTCCGCTGTCAATAATATCGGCAGCCATTTCAGGGGGAATTTTTTCTAATGTTTGTTTGATCTGATCCACCAAAAAGCGAGCAGATTCCGTCAAAACGTCGCGAATATCGTCGGTAGAAAGGGCAACGTTGACGGGAAGTCCTCGTACCAGATCTCTACCGCTGACCGTCATAAAGTTCACGTGACCGTCATCAAACACCGAACCAATGGACATTTTGACTTCTTCCGCAGTACGTTCACCGATCAAAACGCTATGGGTTTTGCGCACGTATGCAATAATATCACGGTCAAACTTTTTGCCGGCACAGGTTGTGGAGGTAACGGAAACGATTCCGCCCAAAGAAAGAACGGAAATCTCCGTCGTTCCGCCTCCGATATCTACCACCATTCTGCCTCGCGGTTCCGTAATAGGCAACCCGGAACCAAGGGCGGCGGCAATGGGTTTTTCCACGACGAAGGGAACTTTACGAACTCCGGCAGCACGCACGGCGTCTGCCACGGCACGCTTCTCTACGGGAGTTGCCCGACAGGGTATGGAGACCACCGCGGAAATCGAACCGAAACCGGAACGGCTGCGGCGGAGAAAATCTTTCAACATCATAACGGTTTTATCAAAATCGGCAATTACACTGTTTTGCACGGGAGAAGTGACGGTAACGGTATCGGGAGTGCGTCCCAACATATTCCGTGCTTCCAAGCCGGCACAAATGAATTTTTTAGCGCCGTAGGTTTCCGTAGCAATGATGGAAGGTTCGTTTAAAACGACACCTTTATCCCGACGGTAAATGAGCGTATTACAGATACCAAGATCAATTCCGAATTCGTTTAATCCCATAAAAACACTCCTTTATTACAAAATATCAATGCCGAATTCTTTCAGCATTTCGTAAAGAATACTGATGGGCAATCCCACCACGTTTGCGTAGTCGCCGTCGATATGATCCACCAACAAGGCACCCTTACTTTGGATACCGTAAGCGCCTGCCTTGTCATAAGGTTCCGGAGAAGCAATATAAGCAGAAATCTGTTCTTCTGTCAGATGTTTAAAAAACACTTCGGTGCGGCAAAGTCCCGTATCCATGCGTCTGTTGAAGGCAACGGTAACACCTGTATAGACGTAATGGGAACGGCCCGACATGAGACGAAGCAT
>JAZSJP010000148.1:0-1561 GCA_045534395.1 Eubacteriales bacterium
TCCGACTTGGATTGTTGGTAAACGCCAAACACCGCTCACCGTCTTCTTTGGAGATCTCCCCCGACAGAACCATTTGGGAAACACAATCGGAAGCTGTGGGAAATCCTGCAAAAAATCCCATAAAAAAGCAACGCACACACGCAGAAGGTAATGCAAACAGGCGATGAAACAACCCGCCTTTTTCACGCCGTTTTCCTGCCGACAAAGTAATAATGAGGTCGGAAAGCACAAATCCGGGGAAAAGAGCGGGAATCATCACGGAAGAACAAAACAAAAGCCCTTCGTAAGCGGTCTGTTGCACCGTATCGGGAGAAGAAAGAAACAAGAAAAACAATGCAACGGAAACGAACAACAAAAATCTTACACAACGGCTCTTCATAGGCAAACTCCTTCAACGGTTTGCTCTATTTTATGAGTAAGATTCTTCGGATATTATAAACCGGACAAAGCGGCACCCAACGCCGTGGCAAATTCCGCGTTTTCGGGAATAATAAAATTGGTACCGTGTAACACGCGAATTCCTTCCAAGGTCTCTTTACAATGGGGAGCTTGGGCAAGGCGACCGCAGACGACAACGTCGTTGGTTCCGGCAATTTTCGCATTGAAGACCGCCATCAAACCGACGGTCTGAAATACCATATTCAAAATTCCGGCGGCAATATCTGCCGTAGACGTCAAATCGGAGATCTTTCCGAAGTTGGACGCAGTAGTCGTGGAAGACATATTGGAAACGTCGGACTTACTGATATCACCGATGGTCAGATCTACCTGAGACAGATCTCCCTGATCTGCAAGGTCAATAATACTGTCAAAACTACGAACGTTTAATAATTTTGAGGAAAGTCCCAAGACAGTCCCCCCACCAACCCCGGTTCCGCCCATGTGAGACACGTGGTTTTTGGAAGCGTTAACAAAAGCAGTTCCCGTACCGAGACTGATAACGACTGCCTTCTCCAACTGAGAAAGATACAAGCCGCCCTTCCCTACCGAAACCAATTCTTCCACTTTTTGCGTGGGAATTCCGTAAATATCCTCATGAACAAAAGAGCTTCCCACACCGGTAATCATAATACGGGAAATATCGTCCAAGGTAAGATTATTAAGGCTGATATATTTTCCGAGGGCGCCGAACACCGAAGTAAGGGGATCGGTAGCACGGACGTGAATGGGTTCCATGGGGATCCCGTCACGAAGTCCGATGATCTTGGTATTACTGCCCCCGACGTCAATTCCGAGGATTATCATAAAAAATCATCCTTTCCGACAATTTCTGAACATATATTATAGCATATTTATTTGAATCCGTCAAGCATTTTCAGGGACAATTTCAAAACGACAGGAGTATTTTTGAACAAAATGCAAACTTTAGCATAAATCACTTGATTTTCTTTAGGAAATGTGGTATTATTATTTGGCTGAAAAAAATGCGATGCTAGCTCAGCTGGATAGAGTGACTGGCTACGAACCAGTAGGTCAGGGGTTCGAGTCCCTTGCGTCGCACCAAATCCCGAATGCAACTGCATTCGGGATTTTGCTTATTATCTCATTGATCTTCATCTTA
>JAZSJP010000212.1:0-6671 GCA_045534395.1 Eubacteriales bacterium
TATCCACGGTACGGGTATCGCCGAAATATTCGTATCCCCAAATGTTTTCCAACAAATGGTCACGGGTAAATACTCTGCCGGGATTGGTGGCAAAGAGCCAAAGAATTTCAATTTCTTTCTTGGTCAAGATTACGGCTTTTCCGTTGACGGAAGCTTCGTAGCTGTTCATATCAATAACCAGCCCGGCAACCTCGATCTTTTTGCTCTTTTCATCTACCGATTCGTCGGCAACGCGGCGAAGCACGGTTTTGACGCGCATAAGTACTTCTCGGGGACTGAAGGGTTTAATGACGTAGTCGTCTGCTCCGATATCCAAACCGAGAATTCGTTCCTGTTCCTCTGCCTTAGCAGATATAATAATGATAGGAACGTTGGAAGTCTGACGGATCTGCTTGCAAACGTCGAAGCCGTTAATTTTAGGCATCATAACGTCTAACAAAATTAAAGAAGGATTACGCTCTTTAAAATATTTCAGAGCTTGTTCTCCGTCATAGGCACAAATATATTGGTAGCCTTCTTTTTGTGCGTAGATTTTTAGCAAATCGACGATTTCTTTGTTATCATCGGCGATAAGAATGGTTTTTTCCATGAATTTTATTCCCTCCGGAATCATTATTTGTCCGTTGCGGGTTTCAGTATATCATATTTTGAGGAGTTTGTCAAGAAGCAGACAAAATTTAAATAAAAAAAGGACACATTTTTCACTTTTGACACACTTTCGCCACCAAGTCGTCACATTTAAGGGAGCGTTTTTTATAAAAAATATTTAAAAACAACGGCTTTTTTTTGACAGAATTGAAAATTGAAAAAAAAATTCAACAGAGATATTTCAAACTTGTAACATAGAAAAAACCTTGATTTCATCACGTTTTCATAGAAAAAAAGCAAAAAAACGAAAGGTTAAAAGCATCAAAATATCGGCAAATTTGCTACAAATCTGTTGCGAACGGAGAGAGAAAACTCAAAAAAACAAGGAAAAACCAAACAATTCAGAACTTTTTATGAATATTTTATGCTTACCTATTGATATCTGCGACATATTATGTTATAATTATATATTATATTTAACATTACGTTAAGGACGGATTACACCATGAAACGAACATTTATCAACGAGTTGTTTTCTTCCTCCGAATCTTATGCAGACCAGACGGTAAAGGTCTGTGGTTGGGTTCGTACGCTGAGAGACTCAAAAGCTTTTGGGTTTATCGAACTGAACGACGGTTCTTATTTTAACGGAGTTCAAATTGTATTGGAAGAAGCCAACTTACACAATTATAAGGAAATCGTTAAATTGAACGTTGGTTCTGCCGTAGAAGTGGAAGGACGTTTCGTTTTGACACCCGACATGAAACAGCCTTTTGAGATTAAAGCAATCTCGGTTTCCGTTGCGGGAGCTTCCACCCCCGATTATCCCTTACAGAAAAAACGCCATTCTCCTGAATTTTTGCGAAGCATTGCCCATCTGCGTCCCAGAACGAATTTGTATTCTGCCGCGTTTCGGGTACGTTCCGTTGCCGCTTACGCCATCCATCGCTTTTTCCAAGATAAGGGCTTCGTTTACGTAAACACCCCCATCATCACCGGGAGCGACTGCGAAGGTGCGGGAGAAATGTTCCGTATTACCACCTTGGATCTGGAAAACCTTCCCAAGAAAGACGACGGCGCCGTTGATTACGTTCAGGATTTCTTTGGCAAATCTACAAACCTGACGGTATCCGGACAGTTGGAAGCGGAATGTTTTGCCATGGCTTTTGATAAGGTATACACCTTTGGTCCCACCTTCCGTGCAGAAAACTCCAACACCGCCCGCCATGCCGCGGAGTTTTGGATGATCGAGCCGGAAATTGCCTTTGCGGATCTGAAAGACGACATGGACTTGGCGGAAGAAATGATTAAGTACGTCATTCGTTTCGTTATGGATCGCTGTGCCGCCGATTTGGAATTTTTCAATCTGAGAGTTGACAACGGACTGTTGGAACGGTTGAACAATCTTGTCAATGCGGAATTCAAGCGCGTTACCTATACCGAAGCTGTGGAATTGTTGGAAAAATCCGGTCACAAATTCGATTATCCCGTTTCTTGGGGTTGCGATTTACAGACGGAACATGAACGCTACCTGACCGAAGAAATTTTCAAATCTCCCGTATTCTTGACCGATTATCCCAAGGAAATCAAAGCATTTTACATGCGATTGAACGACGATGGAAAGACCGTTGCGGCGACAGACCTTCTGGTTCCCGGCGTCGGAGAGATCATCGGCGGAAGTCAACGTGAAGAAAGACTGGACGTTCTCTTAGAGCGCATGAAGGAATTGGGATTGAACGAGGAAGATTATTGGTGGTATTTGGATCTTCGTCGTTACGGCGGAACCAAGCACGCCGGATTTGGACTGGGCTTTGAACGGCTGATTATGTATTTGACGGGCATCTCCAATATCCGTGACGCCATCCCCTTCCCCCGCACCGTCGGGACTGCGGAATTTTAAGCAACGAAAGGAAACCCTATGATCTGCGATTTTACCAAAGAAGATTGGTCTGCCATTTATCGTGCAGCAAAAGATGAATACAATACCTATTGCACCGAAGACTTGAGCTTGGATATGTCGAGAGGAAAGCCTTCCTCTACCCAACTTGACGTAACGGATGCCTTGTTGGGCACCTTAAAAACAAGCGAAGACTGCTACGGCGAAGAGGGCGATTACCGAAACTACGGAATTCTGAACGGTATTCCCGAGGCGAGACGGTTATTTGCCGAACTGTTTGATGTTGACCAGGAAAACGTTGTGGTTGGGGGAAACTCCAGCTTGAACATGATGTACGACACCATCGTTACCGCCATGCTTTTCGGCGTTCCCGGTTCCGTCCGTCCTTGGTGCAGAGAAGACAAAGTCCGTTGGCTTTGTCCTGCCCCCGGTTATGACCGACATTTTTCCGTTTGTGAAAGTTTAGGCATTGAGATGATTCCCATCGAGATGAAGGAAGACGGTCCCGACATGGACAAAATCGAGGCTCTGTGCAACGAACACAACTGCATCAAAGGTATGTGGTGCGTTCCCAAGTACAGTAATCCCGAAGGAAAAACCTATTCGGACGAGGTTGTGCGCCGTTTGGCAAAAATGAAGGCGGCTCCCGATTTCCGTATTTATTGGGATAACGCTTATATTGTGCACGATTTGACTGACACCCCCGACACCCTCTTAAACATCTTTGACGAATGTGTTAAAGCGGGGAATCCCAATCGTGTTCTGATGTTTACGTCGACCTCAAAGATTTCCTTCCCCGGCGCCGGCGTTGCCGCAATGGCGGCATCTAAGGCAAACATCAAAGCATTGAACGCGGTCAAGACCTATCAGACCATCGGTCCGGATAAGTTGAATCAACTGCGTCACGTTCGTTATTTTAAGAACAAACAAGGTATCGTTGACCACATGAAGCGTCACGCAGAACACTTGCGTCCCCAATTCGACGTTGCTCTGAAAGAAATGAACGAGCAGTTGGCTCCCGACGGATACGCAACTTGGACCGTTCCCAACGGCGGATATTTCCTGTCCGTGGACTTAGTGGACGGTTGCGCAAAGAGAGTGGAAGAATTGATGAGCAAAGCAGGCGTTAAAATTACTCCTGCAGGAGCGTCTTTTCCCTATCATCTCGACCCGAGAGACCGAAACCTGCGCATTGCACCTACCTATCCCCCGGTCGAAGAATTAAAAACTTGCATTAAGCTTCTTTGCGTTTGCATTAAACTTGCAACGGCGGAACATTACTTAAAGTAAAAAAATACGGATTGGAGAGCGTTTCTCCAATCCGTGCATTTAAAATCTACCTCGGGTAATTTCTCCCGAAGGGGCGTCTCCCCTGCGGTAAGCATTCAAGACTGCTTCAATCTGCTCCGACGTTTCATCGGTAAACAGAAAGCGCTGAATGCCGAGCGTATTGATAGGCTTGTCTGCAAGCCACAAGCGATCGGCGTTCCACAATTCGTTGCGACAGCCGAAAGCACAAGTCAAAAGGAAATTCTTTCCGATGCGGTCGACGAGTTTCTCCTCTTGCCCGTGCTGCTTCTTCAAACAGTTTCGAAAAATCATAAAAGGCAATCTGCCGTAAACGACGGTTGCCGTCTGTTCCGTAGTCATATCCCGCAACTGAGCACCGTTCAGTTCAAAGGATGAGGTAACGGATTTCAATCCCATAGCGAAAAATTCATCTCGCGCAACGGGATTATAAACATTCAGTCCGAAATCGCCGTGTGCCGTAAGTCCGTGTTCGAAGCAAAAAGGCAAGTGTCCTACGTTTCCGCACAAAACTTCGGTAATTCCGGCGTTTTTCCAAGAAGAAACCAATCGTTGTACCGTGTGACGTTCCTCTTCTCGAATGATTCGAGGCAAGACGAAGCCGATCTTATGAGAAAACTTTGCAACGGTTTGCGGGAAATCCTTAATTGCGGTTATGGGAAGCCACAAAAAGTCTAAATCGACCTTTTCGGGGATTCGGTCGGGATTCAAAAAGAAGCCTTCCCGACGACCGCAAACAGACCTTCCTTTTTCATAAGAAACGGGAAGATCCCGCCAAGAATGAGAGATCAGACAACGCATTTGCGTCAATCGGTCGATCAATTCCCGCCTTAAAGATTTGACGGCGGAAGCGGGAATAAAGGGTTGTTGCGGCAAGGTTGCCGTAAAAGAATTCAAATAATACGCCGTATTCCCTAAAGCTCCGAAGGATTCTCGAACTTCATCTTCCGTAGTGGCACGGTTTCGTGCAACGGAACAAGGCAAAATTCCTTCCGTGGAATAGGAACCGCTGGTTGCGGTACAAATCACACCTTCTTCTCCGGGGCGCAAAGAAACGTCCAAGGGAAGGCGTGGATATTCTTTAGTGGGAACGTCGGCTTGATAAATGGTTTCACTCCGGGTGCCGAACATGGAAGCGCCGATTTGATCGGTATAATATCCGTCGGTAAATCCGGAACGGCTGAAAACACCCGCAAGATACTCTTCTTTCTCCAAAGAATAAGCCTCTCCGCGCTTTGCGGCGGCATAGGCGGCGGTAATGGCAGAAACGTATTCGGGAGACTTCATGCGCCCTTCAATTTTCAAAGAGGCGATGCCCATCTCTTCCAATTCGTTATAGTGCTTCAACAAGCATAAATCTTTCAAGCTCAGCCGATATCCGCCCTGATACGGAAGACGGCAAGGCTGAGCACATTCTCCCCGGTTTCCGGAACGGTTTCCGATGAGAGAACTCATATAACATTGTCCGCTGTAACACATACAAAGTGCGCCGTGTCCGAAGACCTCCAACTCCAAAGGAGAGCGCACTGCCATATATTCCAATTCTTTTCGGGACACTTCCCGGGACAGGACCACCCGATCGAACCCCATTTGTTGGGCAAATAAGATTCCGTCCAAATTATGAACGGTCAACTGCGTTGACGCGTGCAAAGGAACGTCCGTCCGCTTTTTTAATTCCGCGGCAAGTCCCACGTCCTGAACAATGAGGGCGTCTACGCCGGAAAGAACCAACTGTTCTGCCGTGGCAAGGGCTTGGGGAAATTCCCGTTGAGAAATCAACGTATTTAAAACCGCATGACAAGAAACGCCACGCTGATGGCAATACTCAATGGATTCTTTCAACGAATCCTCGGAAAAGTTTACGGCATTGCGACGGGCATTAAAGGAAGACGTTCCGAAATAAACGGCGTCGGCACCCGACAATACGGCGGCTTTTAACGCCTCGGGAGACCCTGCGGGAGATAAAATCTCCATATATCCTTACTCCTCGCCCTTCAGAGCAGCCAACTCACGTTTTGCTTCTGCCAACTGCATTTTCAAAGAGTTAATTTTGGAACGCTGCTTTTCAGTCTTTTCCTTTAACTGACGGTTTTCATCGCAGAAGTCCATACAGGTGAGAAGGATCGCATTGATCTTCGGTGCACCCTTATTCCCCTGCTCAAATTGAGAGATACGGCGGTTAACCGCTTTTACGATAGACGTGGTTTCGGCCTCGGTCTCACTGGAATACAGTTTGACGTCAAAGCCACCCACGTTTACAGTATAAATTGTTTCTGACATAAAAAAAGACCCCCTTACGTTTACACTTAACTTTCTTATCATAACACATTTAAGGAAAAAATGCAAGAGGAATTCTAAAAATATACCGAATCGGTATTGAAACGCGACGTTTAATACACGGAAAGGAAACAGAACATGGCAACAAAGAAAAAAAATCAAAAAAAACCCACCGCAACGAAAAACGCGACTTCGAATCGCAACAAAACAAAGACGACTGCGGCAAATACGAAACAAGTGCAACGGGAACCTATGGATAAAGGATTGAAAAACACCTTATTTGGGATCGTGTTCCTTGCCCTTGCTCTGATTACCTTTTTGAGTTTCTTTGACGGCGTTATGGGCATTGTGGGCACGGGATTGAAAACCGTTATGTCCTGGTCTATGGGGGCTACTGCGGCAGGGATTCCCATATTGTTTTTAATTCTTGCCATCACCCGCATTTTCGATAAGAATACGGAAATAATCAAAAAAGCATGGTGTATGGTAGCGCTTTACGTAGCGGTTTCCGCCATGTGGTCTGCCATTGTCGTGGAATTAAACGGAATGGGACTGACCGATTATCTTTCCACCCTTGCAAACAAGAAGTCGGAGGCCAAGC
>JAZSJP010000100.1:0-5415 GCA_045534395.1 Eubacteriales bacterium
ATGACAGAAGGCTTCTTTGATTTTCGCACCGACTACGGGGCTTCCTGCAATGATTACCTTAAAACCGCCGGCAACCCACAAAAGGGATTTGGTGATACGTTCCACGAACTTAAAGTTTTCTTCATCATGACCGGTTCCGTCGCGGAAAATCCGGGTTTTGTAGGTGGTGGTATAACCTTTGTTCCGCTCGATTCCGATGACGAGATCCTGTCCGTCTTCCTTGGTGGCTTCCCGCATTTCGCGGCAGATCAAGGAGAGGGGTTGAAATTGAGGGTCGAGCTTTGCACTTACTTTAAGATTCATATTTAATTTGTCCTCCGATAAAGGTTTTTTGTACGTTAAATTCCCCGTCGGTAATAATGACGTCGGCATCTTTTCCGACTTCAAGGGATCCCTTGGTTTTTTCAAGTCCCAAAACCGTTGCGGGATTCAAAGAAGCACCGTTGACACACTCGTGCAAGGGAATGTTGGAATTGGAATAGACGTTCCAAACGCCGCGATTCAACGGCAAAACGCTTCCCGCCACCGTTCCGTCTTCCAGACGGCAGACGATATCACGGTAGATAATCTTGGTTCCGCCCAAAGTATATTCTCCGTAGGGCAAACCTCCGGCGGGAAGGCAATCGGTAATAAAGCAAAGCTTTCTTCCCTTCAGTTTCCAAAGAAGATCGTAGAAACATTTGTCCACGTGGAAGGTGTCCACGATGAGTTCACAGCTCACGTCGCTGTTCATTGCCGCGGTAACAACGCCGGGAGCACGGTGTGCCATAGGAGTCATAGCGTTAAAAAGATGGGTCACGTGTTTGACACCGGCTTGAGTGCTTTGCATTGCGGTATCGTAATCCGAAGAGGTGTGTCCCATGGAAATGACAACGTCGGTATCCCGATTGATTTCGCGGATCGCCGCAAAATCTTCCGTATCGGTTTCGGGAGCAAGGGTGATGATTTTGATAATATCGGAATATTCCTTCACAAAGGCGGCATCGGGTTTCAATATGTATTTTGCATCTTGAGCACCTTTTTTGCTTTCGCTGATAAAAGGACCTTCCGCATGGCAACCGAGAATGGCACTGCCCGTCCAAGTTTTGCTTTCTTCTTTCAGAGAACGGCAAACTTCAAAAACTTTTCGAATGACTGCCATTCCCACCGTCATAGTCGTAGGCAAAAAGCCGACGACTCCGTTGGCGAGCAACCCTTCCGCAATGGTACGAATGGATTTCTCTTCCCCGTCGCAGACGTCACAACCGAGATATCCGTGAATATGCAGGTCGATTAACCCGGGAGCAACGTAACCGCCCTTGGCGTCAATAATCTCCGCATCGACAGGAATTTTATCCGGAGGAAGAATCCCCTGAACCACTTGGTCGAACAACAGGGCAGAATCTTCCAAGACCCGATCTTTTAAGATGATTTTTCCGTTTATAATCGCTTTCATCTTGCACCTCTGAGTAAAAAAATCACATTTTAATTGTATCACAAACAAAAATATATTTCAAGGGATTTTCCGATATTTTACGTTTTTTTTTGAAAATACAAAACGGCGTGGCTTTACCTTCTTTTTAAAAGTCTTGCAAGACGAAGATACAACCCCTTCGCAAAAGGCAAAAACTTTGTCATAAACCGATATTCCAAAGGCTTTACCGGATATTCCAATTCTCCTACGTATTCCACAACGGTGGGATTGAATTTCAATTTAAAATCCGACAAGGGATCCTGCAGATCGCCGCGGATTCCCATAAAACTAAAGACAGAGCAACCTTGATCCCGAAAATACTTCATTGCCTCATAGCGAATTTGATTGGTGGTACGGAAACGCGGGAAGACTCGATCGTCGAATCCCGAATAAAGCAAATACGCCGTATCGTTACTGCGTACCAACTGCAGAGCGGACATGGGGATAATTTCTCCGTATTCAAGCCATTTTTTTGCTTGGGCGCGATCTTTTTCCGTTTGTTCGTCTTGGGGTTGAGAATCCAAAAACTCTAAAAACTTTCGGAGATCCATTTTGGCAAAGAAGAACATACAGTCGTCGCCGTAAGCCTCTTTCATTCGGGTAAAATATGCCGGATCACGAAGCAGAATGTGTTGACGTTCTTCCGTATGGGAAGAGATTTCGCAAAAAAGTTTGATGTCTTCCTCGGAATTTCCGTAAGTAAAGAAAATCCCCCGCGTCTTCGTATAACGGCCGATAAACTTCCGCAGTTTTTTATCAAATCCCTTTAACATTTCTTCGTCGTTGACGGGATTTCCTTCTTTCGTCAAAGGATATTCCGCATTGTAGCGAGGTTGCGTATAAGAGTGAAAATCCGTGGCAAATCCGCCGTGCTTCCAACCCAATTCCTTCAGGGTGTTCAAGGTTTCGTAACCCGCAGCATCTTTTGATTCTTCGCCCATATATTTGCGGGACAGAATAATTTCCGGATCGATGCGGATCATATATGCACCGGACTTCTTTGCGTAATTTTTCAGTTCTTCCGTAAACTTTGCAAGAACTTCCTTGTCGGAATAATCCAACAACAATCCGCGGGGGGAATACATCAACTTTTGTCCCGTAGGCAACCGACGAATCAGCAGATGAGCAACGGCAACGGTCTCCCCTTCCCGCTTCATGCCGCAAAGGACGCTTGTCCAAGCGTTTTTCACCTTTGCCCATTGAGGTTTTTGCATGAGATTACAATGGGGCAACGATTGAACATACGCGGAAAACTCTTCTTTCGGGAACGGAACGATAAATTCAAATTTCATAGAAATAACTCCTCTATTTCAGCCAAAAACTCTTCTCGCGTCCGCAAAAGGTTCAAAATTTCGGAAAATTTACGGGGAGAAAGATGGGCTGGCAACCCAAGGTGTTTTTGGTACAGTTCTCGATTTCTTTTACTTTCAAAAGACCCCAAAAGCCCAACGCGATAAAGGTCGGCGTTGGTAATGGGATCGCTATTCAGACAAAGGGTTGATGCACTTGTCTCCAAAATGGAAGAAAGAATCTCCGGAGACATTCCCTCAACGCCCAACTTCCCTTCCGAGGAAGGGTGCTGTTTTCGTTTTTCTTTTCCGTAACAGTCTGGGATATACGCGTTGCGGATATATTCGGAGCCGATGGAACCAATGAGATAATTTCGAATCGCCATGCCGGATCGGTCAGAATCCGTAAGAAGAATCAATCCTTTTTCTTTGGCAAGAGTGCGCAGAGTTTCCAACTTTTTTTTGTCGGTAAAAATGCCGAATCCTCCGGTCTCCATAATTACACCGTCGACGACGCGAGACAATGCGATTTTGTCGTATTTTCCTTCCACGACGATGACTCGATCAACATGGATCATAGAACCTCCAAGGCTTCCGAGAGCAATCGGACGACCAACAAATCCGGATCTGTGGCGGAAGATTTTGAAACAACGTCAATTTCTGCACAAGAATCCATGAGCCTGTCCAGCCGTTCCAAGGAGATCTTGGACAAATATTTTGCATACTTGCGTACCAAAAAAGGCTGTAAACCCGTCAAATCTGCCCGTGTAGATTCGGGAAGTGCTTCACATTCCTTTAGTTTATATAAATTGGCAAAACAGGAGAAAAGAGAACCCAAAATCATTTGAGGCGGGGTGCGAAGGGATTTGAGATCGTTCCATACCTCAAAGACGCGGTCGGCATCTTTTTCCAAAATCAGATCGTTCAACTCGTATGCCCGGGCTTGAACGGTTTTTACGCAAAGTTTTTCCAAGGCATCGCGCGTTACAGTCCCGTGACAATATGCGGAAATTTTATCAATTTCCGTCAGCATGGACTCCATGTTACGCTCTTCCACCGAAAGAAAATACGCAACTTCTTCCGGGGCAATGGTGCAATTTCGGCGTTGAAACTGTTGTGCGACCCATCTTGTAAGGGTTTTATCATCAACGGTTTTAATTTCCAAATAAAGTCCGTCTTTTACAATGCGAGCCTTCAAATCTTTGAAGGATTTCGTGCGGGAATCGGGAGTTTCCGTTTGCTGATAAATAATTACCGTGGTATCTTCGGGAATCTCACAATCTTCCTCCGACAAAAAGGCGGCCACAGAAGACGATGCGGGAAGATCGGAGATCAAAAGAATTTTGCGCCCTGATAAGGAACAAAGCCAAAGTTCTTCGGAAAACACGTCGGGTTCCAACTCTTTCCCCTCATAGCGGTGCAGATCGGTTTCCGTACCGTGGGGCAAGATGGCAGAAATAAGAGAATTCAAATAGAATCGCTTTAAGTAAGGTTCCGTGCCGCAGAAATAATAAATGGGACGAAAGGAACCGTCCTTTATGTCTTGCTGTAATTTTTCAAGGCTCACGGGAAACCACCTCCATTCTTTCTCCGTCGGAACGAATTGTGACCGTTGCAAGTTCATCGGTGCGCAAAATAGCACTTCCCGCGGCAACAATGCGATCCATGGCTTCATGGGTGGGGTGACCGTAAGAATTTTTCAACCCGACGGAAATGACGGCGTAAACGGGGGAACAGGTTTGAAGAAAGCTGTCACAGGAAGACGATTTGGAACCGTGATGGGGAACTGAAAGAACGTCGCAATCCAAGGCAGTTCCGTAAGATGAGACCAGCCGCCGCTCCGCCTTTGAGGTAATATCTCCGGTAAATAAAACGCGGTAATTGCCGTACTCACAGAGTCCGACGATAGAGTTTTCGTTTTGGTCGTCGGAAATGGGATCCAAGTGCTTGGTCAACATGCGCAGCGTGGAATTTCCCAAGGTGCGTTGGGTATCTTCTTCCAACACCGTAAGGGTTGCCTCTTCTTCTGCGGCAAGGGCGGTAATTTTGGCGTAGAGCGCCGCATCGCCTTCCGTATAGGGAATAATAATTTCCTGAACTTCCTTTTCCGCACAGAGGTCTTCCAAGCCGTTGGCATGGTCGTCGTGCAAATGGGAAATCAAAACAAATTTAACGGTATCTATACCGGCAGAAGTAAGATAATCTGCGGCAACAATACCGGGGTCTTTGGTTCCGCCGCAATCCACAACGTAGGCTTCATCATCCAATAGGGTCACAAAGCAATTCCCCTGTCCTACGTCGAGAAAAGCGGTTTGGATCACACCCGACGAGGGGGCGACGTCCCCAACGGTGAGATTGGAAGTAATTGATTCCGAAGCCTGATATGCGGTCAACAAAGCGACTGCCAAGAGAACCAAGGATAGTCCTTTTTGGGTGATTTGTCGGCGTTTTTTCTTAGACGTTTGTTTTGAGGAAGAAAGGAAGAACAGAATTCCGGCAAACAACAGCAACGCCACCGCAACGACCCATTTCAAGCCGTTGGGAACCGATTCCACCATATCCATAAGAGAAGCTGCGTAAGTTGACAAAGACGTCATAAATATTACCCCGTATCGAATCAATAATCCGAGAATCGTACAAATCGGAGACAGAAATGAGAAAAAAGAAGTCGGA
>JAZSJP010000192.1:0-1915 GCA_045534395.1 Eubacteriales bacterium
CTGTTCTACAACGAATCCCTTTTGCGGGACAGCGGGTGTGAAACCCCTGAGGAATTGCACGAAGACAATGCCTGGAATTGGCAAAATTTCCAGACTCTTTGTAAGCAGTTTACCCAGGCAAGCCAGGGAGATGCCTTTGCCCTGTCCTATCCCACCGCCCAGGACCCCGCATTGGTCTGGGCTACCTTACACGCCGCGGGAGTCACCTTCTATTCCGACGACGGAACCTGTACGATGGATTCTCAGGAGGGGTTGGACGGATTTGCCGCCCTTCGCTCCCTGCTTTCCGCCAACGTCACCTACCGTTTGGCAAGTGAAGAGGACAGCGCCGCAGACATCTCTGCAAAATTGGCCTTTACCAACCGCAGAACCGCATTCTTGGTAGCGAATTCTGCTCTTCTGTTTGAAACGGGAGAATCCTCGCTCTCCGAGAATTTGGGAGAGAATCTAAGAATGATCTTCTTTCCTGCCGTGAAAAAGGGATGCACGGGAACGGTATTTTCCCAAAACGATCTCTTCTTGGGGATTCCCCATACGGCAAACAAAGACCTTTGCAAGCAAGTTCTTCCCGTACTTTTCTCCGCGGAAAACAATGATACCGCGAAAGAATCGTTAATCGAAGATTATTTTTACGACTCCGACGACGGAGAATCGTATTTTGACCTTCTCTCCACTGCAAAAACCGACACTTCCCTTCTCATGGGAGAACAGCGCCCCATGGTAGAAGAATATTTCCTGCAGATTGCCCGCGGGAACCTTTCCGCCAAAGAATATCTCCAAAATCTGCAAATTATTTTCAACGCAACCGAAGATTAACCATAGAAAGGATCTTATTATGAGAGCCATTATCACCGTAACGGGGAAAGACAGCGTTGGGATTATCGCCCAAGTTTCCGCCGCCTGCTCCGAAGTAAACGCCAACATCGAAGACATTACCCAAAAAGTTTTGGACGACCTGTTCGTCATGGTCATGCTTGTGAATATCGACGGCATCTCGGTAAAATTCACCGATTTCGTTGACAGCATGACCCAACTGGGGAAAGATAACGGTCTTGTCATCCACACCATGCACGAAGACATTTTTAATGCTTTCCCCCGCATCTGAGGAGGCAAAAGACCATGCTCAACAACCAAGAAATTTTGGAAACCATCCACATGATCGAGGACGAACATCTGGACGTCCGCACGATCACCATGGGGATTTCCCTCTTTGACTGCTGCGATCCCGATCCCAAGATCGCCTGCCAAAAAATTACCGATAAGATCAATTCCAAGGCAGAGCATTTGGTGAAAACGGGGGAAGAAATCGAAAAAGAATACGGGATTCCCATCATCAACAAGCGCATTTCCGTCACCCCCATGGCAATGATCGCCGCCGCTTCCAAGACCGACGATTACACCTGCTTTGCCAAAGCCATGCAGAAGGCGGCAGACGATTGCGGAGTCAACTTCATCGGCGGATTTTCCGCATTGGTGCATAAAGGCTTTGCCGACAGTGATCTGAAACTGATCCGTTCTCTGCCCCGAGCCTTGACCGAAACCAACAACGTTTGCGGTTCCATTAACGTAGCCTCCACCAAGGCGGGTATCAATATGGACGCCGTAAAAATGATGGGGCACACGATCAAGGATCTTGCCTATCTGACCAAGGATCAATCTTCCATCGGCTGTGCGAAATTGGTGGTCTTTGCCAACGTTCCCGAAGATAACCCGTTTATGGCGGGCGCATTCCACGGAGTGGGCGAAGGGGAATGTGTCATCAACGTAGGGGTTTCCGGTCCCGGGGTTGTGAAAACCGCCTTGGAAAAGTGCGACGGAGATCTCTCCGCCGTGGCAGAAACCACCAAGAAGACCGGCTTTAAGATCACCCGCATGGGTCAGTTGGTGGCATCCGAAGCCTCCCGCCGGCTGAACG
>JAZSJP010000188.1:0-5080 GCA_045534395.1 Eubacteriales bacterium
TTTTCTATTGATACATTTATTATAGTACAAAAAACGCGTTTTGTAAATAAAGTTCCAATAAAATTTAGATTTTATTTAAAATTAACACACATATTTCCCTTGCAATCCTTTAAAATCTATGTTATAATTGTAAAAAAAGGAAGGAGAGTCCGTATGTTCCGTAAAAATATAGAGCCAAGTTGCGCTTATTGTAAAAAAGGAAATATGCTCAGTGACGGAAACGTTCTTTGCAAAAAATACGGTTTGATCCAACCGAAGGCGGATTGTAAAAAATTTTCTTATTGCTCTCTGAAACGGGTTCCAGGAAGGCCTGCCGATTTGCCGGAATTCGAGAGTACGGATTTTTCAATTAATTAATTGCATATTATCGTACTTTGTACGTAGAATTGGAGAATAAAACCATGGTATTGAACGTTAACAAGCAGTATTTGAACGGATTTATCGGAGAGAACGAATACGAAGGATTAAAGCCCTTTGTTGCCGCCGCCCATAAAATGCTGACCGAGAAAACCGGTGCGGGAAACGACTTTTTAGGTTGGGTCGACCTTCCTGTTAATTATGACAAGGAAGAGTTTGCCCGCATTAAGCGTGCTGCTGAAAAAATTAAAAAAGATACCGACGTGCTCTTGGTAATCGGCATTGGCGGATCTTATTTGGGCGCCCGTGCTGCCATCGAATTCGTCAAATCTCCCATGTACAACAATTTGAAAAGAGAAGGAACTCCCGAGATCTACTTTATCGGAAACTCGATTTCTTCCACCCACTTGCAGGAAGTTTTGTCGATCTGTGAAAGAAAAGACGTTAGTGTCAACATCATTTCCAAATCCGGAACTACCACCGAACCCGCTCTTGCCTTCCGCATTTTAAAGGAATATTTAGAAGCAAAATACGGCAAAAACGGTGCTAGAGAACGTATTTACGCCACCACAGACAAGGCACGTGGAACCTTGAAATCCTTAGCAGACCGTGAAGGATACGAATGCTTTGTGATTCCCGATGACGTGGGCGGACGTTTCTCCGTCCTGACCCCGGTAGGACTTTTGCCCATCGCCGCCGCCGGTATTGATATCGACGCTTTGATGCAAGGTGCCGCCGACGCTATGAAGGATTTTTCGGATCCCGATTTAAGCAAAAACCTTTGCTATGAATTTGCCGCTATTCGCAACATTCTCCTTCGGAAAGGTCGCTCCATTGAAGTCACCGTAGGCTACGAACCCTACTTATGGTGCTTGGGTGAATGGATCAAACAGCTTTACGGCGAAAGTGAAGGAAAAGACGGCAAGGGGCTCTTCCCCACCAGCATGATTTTCTCCACCGATCTCCATTCTCTCGGTCAATACCTGCAAGAAGGTATGCGTACTATGTACGAAACGGTTTTATGGGTCAACAAATCCAAACAGGAATTGATTGTGGGAAACGATCCCGAAAATCTGGACGGTCTGAATTTCCTTACAGGAAAATCCATGCAGGACGTCAACAAGAAAGCCTTCCAGGCAACTGCTTTGGCACATATGGACGGCGGCGTTCCTTCCGTTGTTCTTGAGTTGGAAGACGCTTCCGCGCATTCCTTAGGATATTTGATTTATTTCTACGAAAAAGCCTGCGCCGTTTCCGGCTATCTTTTGGGGGTCAATCCCTTCGATCAACCCGGCGTAGAAGCGTATAAAAAGAATATGTTCGCCCTGTTGGGAAAACCCGGCTATGAAGATATGAAGGCAGAACTTGAGGCAAAATTGAAATAATTGTAATTTTTGACAAATTTTTTTGTTTTTCCTCTTGCAATCTGTAGAAAAATATGATATAATAAAATCAGCAAATAGAAAGAGGAGGATATTCCCCTATGATTAAGCTCATCGTTGGACTCAAAGGAACCGGCAAAACCAAAACTCTCATCGCTGAAGCAAACGCCGCTATGGCAGCAGAACACGGTTGTGTCGTTTGTGTCGAAAAAGGCAGAAAACTGATTTACGATATCAGTCATAAGGTTCGTTTGATCAGCTCGGAAGAGTACGATATCAATACCTACGACCGTTTCTACGGTTTCTTGTGTGGATTGATGTCCGCAAACTATGATATTACCGACGTTTTCGTGGATTCCATTACCAAGATCTGCGGTGACGATCTCGCCGCTCTGGAAAACTTCCTGGCTCAGGTCAGCAACGTGATCCGCAACGTCAACATTACCGTTACCCTCAGCAAAGCCCCCTCGGAACTTTCCGACGAATTAAAGAAATATCTTTAATTGATACACAAATTACGGAGACCCGTTCCAAAGGGTCTCCTTTTTCTTGACAAATTACTTAAAATCTGCCATACTAATATTGAAGATTAAAAAATACGAGAGGGTCTTTTCCCTCTCGTTTGACATATTTAGGTATAGAGAATTTTATGGATTTCGTTTTCCAAGGCAAGGGTTTCGGATTTTGGAACGGTTGCTTGGAAAATTTTATTTCCATAAGAAATGAAGTAATTGAAAACGGAAAAAACATTGATAATTTCGGTTAAGGTCTCCCCTTCGGGCGTGGTGCCGAAAACGACGGTGATACATCTCGTACCGTTTTGGTTGTCACACACGGTGATACCCGTTTGTTTGGGAGAATTTGCAGAAATTACCGTTCCTTCCGTTGTAGAAAAGGATGTTAAAATTTCCGTGGGAACACCGTACTGTTTTACCAACGTTGCGGCTCTCGGGTGAAGAACCTTTGCGCCGTGCAAGGCAAGGTTCAGCATGGTATCTTCGTGGATTTCGTTGAATCTCGCGGCTCGTTCCACTTTTCGCGGATCGGCGGAATAGATTCCGTCCACGTCGGTGAAAATCATACAACGGTCTGCTTTTAAGGCGGCCGCCAACGCCACGGCAGAAGTGTCCGAACCGCCGCGACCGAGAGTCATAATTTCGCCCTCGTCATTAATGCCCTGAAATCCTGTAACTACAACGATATTTCCGCGGTTCCACTCTTTATAAATGCGTGCGGTGCCAATGGATCGGATCCGGCCGTCTCCCCGTCCTCCCGAGGCGGAAATTGGCACCTGCGTACCGGAGAGAGAAACGGCATTTACGCCAAGGGCGTTTAACATTGCCGTAAGTAAAGCGGCGGAAGCCTGTTCACCCGTTGCTAATAAGGCATCGGACTCTCTCGAAGGAAATTGATTGCTGATTTCTTGATATTTTTTTGTTAAAGCGTCGGTGGTTTTTCCTTGCGCAGATACAACGACCAGCATTTTATTGTTTTGGGCATCGGCTATGATTCGCAATGCTACCCGATGAAGGCAATCTGCATCTGCCAAAGACGAACCGCCGTATTTTTGAACGATTATCATGGATATAAAAACTCCTTCCGCAAGGACTATTACAGTATATTACGGAAGGAGTTGTTTTGTGCCGAATCAACGATGGGCGTCCAAATATCCTTGGAGCAATACTGCCGCCGCCGCCGCATCGATATTTTTTCGTTGTTCTTTTGCTTTAATCCCGCCTGCGTGAAGCATTTGGGAAGCGATTACAGTGGTGTATTTTTCGTCTATAAGTTCTGCATCAACGTGAAAGCGATCTTTTAATTCTTGACGAAAACGTTCCACGTGCTCGCACATTTCACTTTTTGCGCCGTCGGTACGTCCGGGATAACCTAGAATCACTTTATCGGGAGCAATTTCCGAAAGAACTTCCCCAATACCCAACAGCAATTTCTCATAATTTCGGGAAGGAATTACCCGATAGGGAGTTGCAATCAAACCGGTGGGGTCAGAAACGGCAATACCGGTTCGTGCCATGCCGTAATCAATCGCAAGAATGCGCATATAAAATCCTTTCATAAATAAGCCGTCGGAAAACTCCGACGGCAAATATCAGGCATTTTCCTGAAGCTTTTTTTGAATTGCAAGAATAGTTTCTTCCGCAATATTGTTATCCATAAACGCGGCAATATCACCGAGGGTTTTCAATTCCTGCGCAACTTCATCGGGAACCGTTACGGCAAATTCTTCTTCGATATACATTAACAATTCAAGAACTTCCAAAGAGTCGGTGCAAACGTCGGAAATCAGACTTTCCGCATTCAGATTATCAAGGGAAACGTCATAACGTTGGGAAAAAATCAATTTTACGGTATCAAGAGACATAAAACTACTCCTCGTAAATTTTTTATAGTAATATTATAGCCCATTGAGAGGAAATTGTCAAGGCTTTTCAAAATTATTTCAAATATCGTCGCTATGTTTTTTCGGTTGTTTCGAGGTAAGTGCTTCTACCGTACGCTCAATGGCATCTTTACTGTTTTTCCAATCTTCTTTTGCAAAACGGTAATCAAACTTTTTGCAAAACCAATCAATATCACCGCTTAATTCCGCGAAAGAATCTTCTGCAACACCCCCAAGCGCCTGACAAAAGGCGAGGCGGTCTTTTCTGCCCAATTCCTTGGAAGCGGCCAACAGAGCACGATAATGAGGCATGCAAAAACGGGGTTGTTCCGAAAAAAGTTTTTGGAACGTTGGGTCGGTTTTCCACAAATGAACGATATTGGAATAGACGTTTTTCATTTTTTCATCAAGTTTGGAACAAACGTAACATGATTTTTCCAGATTTTGCAAATATTTTTCCGTTGCATCGGGCTTTGCGGAATTGATTTTTGCGCGGATCTCCTCCAAGTGAGATTGCAAAATCAAAGCAACGGGCAAACGTTTTCCGTGAGTCAGCATCAAATTGAAATGGTCGTTGCAAAAACCCAACCGGTTGGTTTCAATCCGAACAGCAGGCTCCATCATTGCGGCACCGGTTATTATTTCAATCTCATTTTTTTCCAGCATAGAATAAAGACTGCAAACAGGGCAACCGCATCTATGTCCAAAATGCTCGTTAATTTCTATGGTATAAATATGTTCTGCCATTCAAATACTCCTCTCCGGAAGTACTCCGGTTAAATCAAAATCAGGCGTCATAGTAAAATTGTCGCAGTCACGTCCTTGCATATATCCGAGTAATCCCAAACGAGAAACTTCACGTAAAACCGCATCGTATTCCGAGGAAAAGAGTCTGCGATTCAACTCCGGGCAATCCGTAAGATCTCCGCAAGAAGTCGGATCG
>JAZSJP010000130.1:0-4321 GCA_045534395.1 Eubacteriales bacterium
TTTTTTTGTGTTATATGTCACAAAAAATTCCCTTTTGCCCTCTTGCAAAAAAAAGGCTTTTGTGATATAATAGTTAGGCTGAACTGACGTGCGGGTGTAGTTTAGTGGCAGAACCCCAGCTTCCCAAGCTGGTCGTGCGAGTTCGATTCTCGTCATTCGCTCCACACACGCATTCGTAGCTCAACTGGATAGAGCAATTGTCTTCTAAGCAATAGGTCGGGGGTTCGAGTCCCTCCGGATGCGCCAATCCCGTTTTTAGTTCGTAAATATGGTGGATATAGCTCAGTTGGTTAGAGCGCCAGATTGTGCCTCTGGAGGCCGTGGATTCGAATTCCACTACCCACCCCATAAAAAGGACCTGTCACATTGACAGGTCTTTTTTTTACGCGTTTTTTTGCATAAAAAAGAAGCATCTCACGATGCTTCTTTTTTATCATTTGAAATTAGTCTTGCTTTTTCTTCTTAAGGACGATGACTACCACTGCGGCAATCCCGACAACGGCAACAGCGCCTACAACGATACCGACAATGGCACCAACGGAAAGACCGTCGCTATCCGAGGGAAGTCTGTTGCTGTTTCCGCCCTGATTGTCAAAATCGAGGGTAGGACGGGTGTTGGTGTTCTCGATACGATTATCGGTAATGGTACTGTCGGTCAATTCTCCTGCATCTTCATCGTTTACAGACTTGTAAGTAATGGTGTTTGCCATATTGATACCGTCGGAAGTCTGTTCTCCGATGGCACCGATGTGAATACGAACGTGTTCACCTTTCTTAACGTCAACGGTAACTTCAATATTCTGTTCCTCGGAAGAAACGAGAGTCAGGAAATCTCCGCCGCCCTCTTCGGGATAAACCAAACGGTCTTCCACGTAGATAGCAAAGGACGTCCCGTTGGCAGTGGTTCCTGCTTTCAAGTCGTTCTGACGGGAAACGATAGAGGAAATCAGAATGGAACCGCCGGAAGGACAGGTAAATTCTTTAACCACGTCTGCGGCATAGCCGGGGTGGAAATTCTTACCGACCTGACGGACGCGAGCCATACCGATACCGTAGTCGTCGGTACCGGCACCGGCTTTCCAGCAGTAATCGTTTCCGCTGATTTGCAAATCCTGATAAACCTTTCTGTTCAAGGAATAAAACCGATATTTCCAAAGACCGTCGGGGCTGGTGGCTTCACATCTGTACCAATTCATCTTGGTTGTAGGATCTCCGGATTGATCGTTCCATTCAAAGGTCTGACCGACGGAAACCTGAATATCTTCCGCGTTTGCAACGACTGCAAAGGAAGAAACAACGGAAGCTACCAAACAAAGAGCCAGCAGCAGGGTAAGAATTTTTTTCATAACACATACTCTCCTTTAAAGTAAAAAGTGCTTTTGCAATATTATAGCAGAATTTATACCACTTGTCAAGAGGTGTCGACATTTTTTTAAAGTTTTGTCATGATATAGGAAGGCAATCTATTTCAGAACCACGGAAACGTAGATTTCTCCGTCCGAAACAGATACGGAAACCGATTGAGGAACTTCAAAGGTATCGCACAAAATCCGAACCGCACGGTCTTCAATTTCCGTCTGCACCACGCGGCGGACGTTACGTGCGCCGTATTGGGCGCTGTAGGATTTTTCCGCCAACAGTTGAACCGCTTCGTCGGTGCATTCGAATTGAATTTCACGCTCCTTCAATCCCTCGGCAAGCTCGTCAAGAGCAAGACGAACGATATCTGGGAATACTTCCATGGGAAGAGAGCGGAAGGTGATGATTTCATCCACGCGGTTTAAGAACTCGGGACGCAAGAATTCCGACAACGCCTTTTTCGTCCGCTCCGCAGACAATTCCTCGGAAGTACGGTTGAATCCGGCGGAAGTCGCCTTGGAATGAGAGCCGGCGTTGGAAGTCATAACGATAATACTGTGCTCAAAGGAGACGGTTTTTCCGTGGGCGTCGGTGATACGACCGTCGTCCAAAATCTGCAGAAGCACGTTGAGAACGTCGGGGTGCGCCTTTTCGATTTCGTCAAAAAGAATGACGGAATAGGGCTTGCGTCGAATCTTTTCGGTCAACTGACCGGCGTCGTCGTACCCCACGTATCCCGGAGGCGCTCCGATAATACGGGAAACCGAATGCTTTTCCATAAATTCCGACATATCCAAGCGAATCAGCGTTTCGGGAGAATGGAACAATTCCTTTGCCAAGACCTTGACCAACTCGGTTTTCCCGACTCCTGTAGGACCGGTAAAGATAAAGGACACGGGGCGCTTGCGGGGGACCAAGGCGACCCGGGAACGGCGCACGGCGTCGGAGACCTTCACCACGGCTTCTTCCTGTCCCTTGATTTTTGCCCGAAGAACCTCTTCGAAACGAGCCAACCGGTGCTGTTCCCGTTCCCGAATCTTAGAGGCGGGGATTCCCGTCCAAAGCTCGATAATCAGCGCCAGATCGTCCAGGGAAACGGAAACTTCGTTGCGTTGAGCGACCAAGGTGTCGTATTCCGCTTCCGCCCGCATTAAATCGGACTTTGCGGTGGCAATGGCGGCAAAATCATCTTGGGTGGGTTCTTCTTTTCCTTCCAATTCCTTAACCTTTTCTTTTAATTCCGCCAAGGATTGCTCTGCCAAAAAGGTTTTTTCGTAAATGGGATGTTTCAGTGTAGCGTTGGAACAGGCTTCGTCCAAAAGATCAATGGCTTTATCGGGCAGATAGCGATCGGTAACGTAACGCTCCGATAGTTCCACAGCCTTAACCAAGACGTATTGAGGTACTTGGATATGATGGAAGGTTTCGTAGCGGTTTTTAATGCCCTGAAGCATTTTAACGGAATCTTCAATGGAAGGTTCGTTGACGATGACCGGTTGGAAGCGGCGTTCCAACGCGGCGTCTTTCTCAATATGCTTGCGGTATTCCGTCAAGGTAGTGGCACCGATGACCTGAATCTCCCCCCGAGAAAGGGCGGGTTTCAGCATGTTGGCGGCGTTCATAGATCCTTCCGAATCCCCGGCACCCACCAAGTTGTGCACCTCGTCGATGACGAGAATGACGTTCCCCAACTGACGGACTTCTTCAATCAATCCCTTGATGCGACTTTCAAACTGACCGCGGAACTGCGTTCCGGCAATGAGTGCCGTCAAATCCAAGAGCCAAACTTCTTTTTTAGCGATTTTCGCGGGCGCATTTCCCGTAACGATCTTTTGGGCGATCCCTTCCGCAATGGCGGTCTTCCCTACTCCCGGCTCTCCTATGAGACAAGGATTGTTTTTGGTGCGGCGGTTGAGAATCTGCAATACGCGTAAAATTTCGCTTTCCCGTCCGATAACGGGATCGGTAATGCCTTTCCGCGCTTTTTCCGTAAGATTTTGACAAAAGGCATCCAAGTATTTATGCTTGGACCCTTCCGGCTGTTTTTTGCTTCTTCTGTCTTTTTTCTTGTCCGTCTCCTTCTCGTCGGAAGAATTTTGGGACGGAGCGGGGGGTTGCATTCCTCCCGTAAGATTGCTCATGAGTTTTTGGAACAGGTTCATGGATTGGGCGCCGCCCTCTTCAAAACCGTCGAAAGACGGAGAAGAAACGCCGTCGCCGTCCCCCATCATATCGTTCATTTGCTGGCACATATCGTCCAATTCTTCGTCGGAGATGCCCATTTGGTCGATCATCTGACTGATAGGCTTGATGCCCAATTCCTTGGCACATTTAATGCACAGGCCTTCGTTGACGGTTTCGTTGTTTTCCATTTTGGTAATGAAAATGACAGCGGAACGCTTCTTACATCTGCTGCAAAGCATAGGGTTCTACCTTTCTGTGGTGGGGAAGTAACTTTTTTTCTGTAACTACGGGATTTTTTTAATCTTTTATCCTAAAAAACAGTTATGATTTTATTCCGATTTGGTTTCAAAAAGATGGGTAATGGGATCCAGGTTGTGGAAAACCTTATAGACCACGGTCTTGTTTTTGATCTCTTCCAATTCTGCCGGACTACGATCCCGAAGAACGTATTTTGCTCCGGTAGAAAGGATGGCAACTACGATCAGAGAAATAAGAATTCCCGTTAAGGCACCCAAGATTCCTCCTCCCAATTTGTCCAACTTGCGGATAATGGGGATATTGTTCAAAAATTTGGAGAATCCGGAAATAACGATAATCACGATCATTGCCGCAAGGAAGATGATTGCAAAAGCAATGACACGGCTAATAAGTGCAGACAACGGATCCACCATTTCGGTGATAATGGCACTCTTGGCGTGTTCTACGCCTTCGGTCTTCAGGGATTCGTATTTGGCGGAAATTTCATTGACGTCGACACCGAGAAAATCACAGGTTTCGG
>JAZSJP010000012.1:0-10945 GCA_045534395.1 Eubacteriales bacterium
GCACGGGATCGGATTTGCGGCTCACCGGTAAAAAAACAAACCCGTCCCAAAGAAAGTCTTTGAGACGGGTGCGACTATACACTCGCGGTACCACTCAAATTGCGGAAAGTATTCCTTCCGCCACTCTTGGGATCCAACAATCCCTATACATTAACGCAGCAATCACGGGAAACGTCTACTTGCAGATGCTTTCGGCCTTCCGGCTCAGAGGTGATGGGTTTCAGAGGCTTGCTTCCGGCTCACACCAACCGCCGGCTCTCTCAGAGCAAGGATCTCCAAACCGTCCTCGTCACAGCTTTTATGGGGATATTATAGCACATCGAATTGCCGTTGTCAAGGGGGAAAATGAAAAAAAATTGTGTCTTTTTCCGCATTCTCCTTGATTTTTCAATAAAACCTCCGTGCTTTTACAAACTTATGCATACCTCAATTTACTTTTTAAAAGTTTTTTCCAAAATTCGGTAGACAAAGCCAATAAATTATGGTATAATAGGAGAACATTGCACAGGAGGGATTTCATGAAAGTATCCGTAGTTCCCTGCGACGGTTACGAACCGTCAACGGCAGAAACAGCGCTGCGCCAAGTCTTGGCTCCCTTAGGCGGATTGGATTGGGTCAAAGAGGGTATGACCGTTGCGATTAAGGCAAATCTCGTCACCTTTTTAAAACCCGAAGCGGCGGCAACCACCCATCCCGTTCTTCTCTGCGCCTTAGTAAAACTGTTGAAAGAAAAAGGTGCCCGCGTCATCGTAGGAGACAGTCCCGGCGGTCTTTACACCAAGGTGTATTTAGATCGCATTTACGCCGCAACAGGCATGAAGGCCGTAGAAAAATGCGGAGGCGAGCTGAATTGGAATTTTGAAATCAAGGAAGCCGACTTCCCAAAAGGGAAAGAGGCTCTTCACTTTACTTACACCGCGTGGCTGGACGAAGCCGACGCCATCATCAATTTTTGCAAACTGAAGACCCACGGCATGATGGCAATGAGCGGTGCTTCCAAAAACATGTTCGGCGCCGTTCCCGGAACGGCAAAGCCGGAATATCATTACCGATTCCCCGATCCCGACCGCTTTGCGGATATGATTGTGGATCTCAACGACTATTTCAAGCCGATTCTGTCCATTACCGACGGAGTTGTGGGCATGGAAGGAAACGGACCCACGGCGGGAACACCTCGAAAGATCGGCGTTTTAATTGCATCGGATTCCCCCCACGCCGCAGACTTAGTGGGCGCTGATATCATCGGACTGAAAACCGAAGACGTCCCCACCCTCAACGCCGCCTACCGACGGGGATTGATTCCAAAAACCCCGGAAGAGTTGGACGTTTCGGGAGATTGGAAACCCTTTGTTTTGGCCGATTACCACCGAGTGGAAACCACCCACAGTCTGCGCTTCAACAAAGATTCCCACACCTTTTTCGGACGGATTTCCTCGGTATTTATCGACAAAGCCTTGGCGTCCCGTCCGGTTCTGAAGCCCGACGAATGCATCGGTTGTAAGGAATGCTTTAAGATTTGCCCGGCAAAAGCCATCGAAATGGTGAATAAAAAGCCGGTTATTCACAAAAAAGATTGTATTCGCTGTTTCTGTTGTCAGGAATTTTGCCCCAAGGGCGCGTTAAAAGTAAAGCGCACGTGGCTGGCAAAATTGCTGGTAAAAGAGCAATAGGAAGGATATTATGACAGAACTCATTCAAGTATTTTTATTGGCGCTGGGGTTATCCATGGACGCTTTTGCCGTTTCGGTTTCCGACGGAATTTGTTATCAAAAGGAAAAGGGGAAATTAGTTTTCGCATCTCTGAGTTTCGGCGTATTTCAGGCACTAATGCCCCTGTTAGGGTATCTTGCCGGAGCAACGTTCAGCACCTACGTTTCCATCGTCGACCATTGGATCGCTTTGATTCTGTTGGGATTTTTGGGCGGAAAAATGTTGTGGGAAGCCATTCAGGAACTGCGCCACCCCGAGGGGGAATCCTGCGCCGTTTCCTTTACTTACAAATTGATTTTTACCCAATCCATAGCAACCAGCATCGACGCTTTGGCGGCAGGCGTTACCTTAGCCGTAGCGTTCCCCAACACCAATCCTTATTTTGCCGTGACCCTCATCGGTGTCGTCACCGCTCTTTGCTGTCTTTTCGGTGCCTTTGCCGGGAAACGCTTCGGCGCTCTGATGAAAAATAAAGCCGCGATTTTCGGCGGACTGATCTTGATCGCCATCGGAGTCAAAATCTTTGCAGAGCACATGTTTTTTTCCTAAATATAATGTAAAAACAAAATCGGCGCCGTATCGGTGCCGATTTTTTACAATATTAAAAAGGAATCAATAATTTTCTTTGCGGATTTCAAAATATGCCTTGGGATGCGCGCAAACGGGGCAAAGCTCGGGAGCGGATTTCCCAATCATAATATGACCGCAGTTGGAACATTGCCATACGGTATCACCCTCGCGGGAGAATACGATGCCGCCTTCAATGTTGGCAAGAAGTTTGCGATAGCGCTCTTCGTGTTCCTTTTCGATTTTGGCAACCCCGCGGAAGAGACGAGCAATATCTTTGAAACCTTCTTCTTCGGCTTCGTCTGCCATGCGGGCATACATTTCCGTCCATTCAAACATTTCACCGGTGGCGGCGTCGGCAAGGTTGGCTTCGGTGCCGGGCACAGAGCCGCCGTGAAGCAGTTTGAACCAAATCTTAGCGTGTTCTTTTTCGTTCTTTGCGGTTTCTTCAAAGAGATTGCCGATTTGAACGTAGCCGTCTTTTTTTGCCTTGGAAGCGTAGTACAGATACTTGGTGTGAGCTTGGGATTCCCCGGCAAAGGCTTCCCGCAGATTTTGTTCGGTTTTGGTTCCGAGTAATTCTTTCATAATAGATACCTCCGTGTTTGTTTACTCATATTATGGTTTATTCCAATGCCGTTATGCACGGCAGTTCTTCCGACGTTAAAAAACGGTATGCAGAACAAAATTCCTCATCTTCAAAAACACAGGACAGGTCTTCTCCCGCCGCAAGCATTTCCTTTTGCGCCTTGGTTTTTTGTTTCAACCGATATTCCAGCCGGCTTGCCGCGGCACGGTCAGAACTTTCCCACGCGGCGCACAACTCCCGAGGCGCATGGGTCTTGGTATATTTTGCACATTGAGGCGCCTTGGTAACGTGCTCCCGCATACGGCGCTCTAAATTCGAAGCAATGCCCGCATAGAGGGAACCGTCCGAGCAACGCAAAAGATAGGTATAATACATATTACTGCATATTCAAATCGCCCAAGAGCCATTTTCCGTCGGAACGGCAGAAAGAAAGGCGATAAGACGAGGGGTACACGTGTTCTTTGGTTCCCCGGAAGACCACGTAATCAAATTTAATGTTTCCCACAAAGGTATTTTCGTCGGTGCGGGCAAGATTGGAAATTTCAAGGTTTCGGAATTCGTACCCCGTATGGGTGGTATACCAGCCGTTATAGAAGGTGCGAACCGATTCGTAAAATTCGGTACCGGTCATCATCTTGGATTTCAGAGCGGCAAAGGTAGCATCTTCGGAAATAAAGCGAGCGTAAAGTTTGGCAAAGTCGGTCATCAGCCCTTCGTATTCCGCTTTTTTTGCCTCCTCAACAGGAACGGTCAGCACCACGGAACCATCTTGAGCGGTTTGTACGTCACATACCGTTCCGTCAGGAGCAACCCCGGAAACGGTGGGCGTGTAAAGATATCCGGTCAAGGTATATTCGGTGATGGTAGGAACGGCATATACGTCCTTTAAATCGGAAAAATCTTTATTGACCGAGACGGCTTCTGCCGGCGGCGTTTGTACAACTCCGTTGGCGGAAACCGCAACGAAAGAAGGCGCCGTCACCGAAAGAGGCGCGGCAAAAGTAACCTCACAGACCACCTTCCAATTACGCGCCTGTCCCGTAACGGGAATAAGACGAACAAATCCTTTGGGCTTGTTCCCGCAATAAACACGGTACAGCTTTTCGCCCTTTTCGTCGGCGTCTCTACCGGCAAAGCGCAGGTCGGAAAAATCCGAGCCAAAGGTGTCCTTCAGATATTGTACGTAATCTTCCTTGGAATTCTTTTCATCAAAAACGAAACCGGACGTCTCTACCGCAGTATCGTAATCTCCGGCGGCGAAGCGATTGAAATATTCACTGACAGCCCCGATTTCAGAGGCGGATTCGTAAGCCGCCATATTGTTCCACAGGGTGTCCAATACGCCCCAAACGGCGACACCCAGCACCAAAACCAGCGCCAGAAGAAGAATCTTAAACCAATGTTTTCTCATAATCATTCTCCTTTGGATTCGGGCAAGACCACGATGGCGTTGGGAAGTTTGCGAGAACCGTACAACGAGGCGGAAACGTTAAGAATCTCCCCGTTGTGCATCATCATGCTGGAAGAACCGCCGTCGAGATTTGCGGCGTTAATGGCACCGTAATCCAACATAATCTGTGCGCAATCTTTGTAAGAAGCACCCAGGCTGCTTGCCTGTCTGCCGTCAATGACCAACAACAGAACGGCACCGTCGGCACGCTGACCGATGACGGTACGGGGATTCAATCCTCCGCCGTTGCCGGTAATGTCCACGGCATTCCCGTTAACGATAAAGACGGGACCGAAGGAAATAGCGTCTCTCAACCCGCGATCCAAGGCTTCCTGACCGGTCATGTTGCCTACAACCAAAGCGTTGTTTTGGTCAAATCCGATGACGCTGGAAACCGAAGTACGGGAGCCGTAGAGCAACTTGGAATCGTGAATGACGATGCCCAAAGGCGTTCCGCCGTTGCCCACGCCGCCGATATCTTCAAACCCTCCGGCGTTAATGGCGGCAACGGCACCGGTATCGGCGTAAAATTCTTCTACTTTCTTGCCCGGGCGACCGTCGTACACCGAAAGAGCGGCAACCTGAACCCGAGAGGGGTCACGGACGATCATCATTCTGCCGCGGAAGGTGGGTCCCACCACTTCTTCCACGATAATATCCCCTTTTTCCGATTCGTCTAAAGGTTCGAAGGGGGTGGTGGATTGGGTTACTTCGTCGGTTTCAATAACGGAATATTTCCGCAGAATGGAATTGACCTCGTCCTCGGAAAAGTAAATGCGGGCAACGAATTTTGCCGCTGACGTTTCCATAACCGTATTGACGAAAACTTCCGCCGCAGAGGTAGAAGGCCCTTTGCAGATAACCGTTACGGCGCCCACCACAAGAACGATTGCGGCAAGAAGAACCACTCCAACCACCGCAAAAACGCGCCCAACGACGCGGCGGGCGGTACGCATCTTTTTTCTCCGACGGCGACGACGGACGGGGATTTTTTTGGGAATCTCGGACAACTCTTCCGAGAAAATCTCTTGCTCAACGACAGACACGACGACAACTCCTATGTAAACGAAATGAAATAAAATTAACGTGGGTTACTTCCGAAAGACCCAGCTACGCTGAATCCGAAAACTGATTAAGAACAGTAAGATATCCACGGGAATTTTTGCGACTGCGGACGGACAACCCGTAAGGGACAACAGGTGTACCAAACCGGCAGAGCAGAGCAACTGACAAAGGCAAAGGGTGTAATACCGCACCAGGGTCTTGCCCAATCCTTCCCGAGAACGGAAGACCACCGTCCGATTTACGGTAAAGTTAAACAGGGACGACAAAATACGAGCAACGGCGGTGGCGATATAAATATTGGCAGAAGCAAGATTGGGGAAGAATCTTCCCAATCCCCAAAGGAACAGGGTAAACAGACACCAATCCAAAACGAAGGACAAGGCAGAAGAAGAAAGATATTTGAAAATCAAGCCGTAAATGGCAACGGAATCCCGAACCACGCGGAAATGCGAAGACTTGTTCTCTTCGATATAGACCGTTTCAATGGGAACTTCCAAAATGGTCACTTCTGCCCGGCGGGTCTCCAAAAGCATATTGGTCTCAAATTCAAACCGCTCGCCCTTGACGTCCAACAAATAGCGACAGTATTCCGCCGAAATACCCCGAAGTCCCGTTTGCGTATCGGTTACGGGAATTCCGCACAGAGCCTTAAAAACGAAGGAAGTGAAATTGTTTCCGAACCGAGAACGAGCGGGAACGTTGTCTCCGGAAAAAACCCGGGCGCCCAAAATCAGGCTTTCGGGGTGTTCTTCCAAGGCTTTGGCGCAATTCAACACGTCAGGCATGGCGTGTTGTCCGTCTCCGTCTAACGTGACGACCCCCACGTGTCCGTTTTCCAGGGACAAAAAATGGTTAAAGGCGGTTTTTAAAGCTCGTCCTTTCCCCAAATTCTTTCCGTGGCGCAATAAGGTGCATTGGGGATATTGAAGAGCGCGCTCAAACCAAACGCGGCAGTCGGGACGGCTTCCGTCGTCCACCAAAATGATGGATTCAAAGCCCGATTGAACCAGCCCCTCCACCACGCGGAGAAACTTTTCGTCGGGATTCAGAGACGGTACGATAGCGGTTACGTTCATGGTCAATGTTTCCTTCGGTATATCTAAAATAGAGTCGAATGCTGTACTAATTTTAATTATAACATATTTTTTATCTGTTCTCAAGAGGAAAAGCGAAAAAAACGTCAATTTTAGAAAAAGTTCATATTCCCCGCAAAAAATCGGCGGAAGAATTTCTCCCGCCGAAGCATTTACGTTGCATGGTCTTTATCGTAAGACGAAGTAAGGAAGTGCAAAATCTTTTGGAAATACTGCTCCGAATCCTGAGCTCTTGCCCGCAAATGGAAGGCGTCGTTGACCAGCCATAGTTCGGTTTCGTTGTCGATTTCCGCAAGGGTCTTCAAATGTTTTGCACTCTCCGTCCCGAAGAGTTCGTCTGCGGTTCCCTGAATCAAAAACACGTCTTTTCCGTTCAAGGCGTTGATGGGGTCGGCAAGGGTAATATCGTTGACCTTTATCCCGGAAACAATGGGGAAAAGGAACCGCACCGTTTCCCGAAAAGGCGCAAAACTCCACGCCGTCCAATTCTCGTAATTTCCGTAAAGAACCTGGGAAAAATTCTCGTAACAAGAGTCCAAAATCAAGGCGTCCGCTTCGTCGCACTCCGCGGCGGCAACGGCGGCGGCATAACAGCCGAATCCCACCCCTTGCACCGCTAAAAAGGACGATTTGGTCTCCTCGGCGGCAAAGCGCACCACCGCCTTCAATTCCTCGGCTTTATCCAAGGCAAACACGTTGGTCTTTCCGTCGGAAAATCCGCTTCCCGTCCAATCGAAGGTAATGACGTTATATCCGGCGGCACAAAGTTGGGCAACGTAATCCAAACCTCCTAAATCCAACAGTTCACGGTTGGAGTCGTAATTGGGAGCAAAAACCACGGTTTTATCCGAATATTCCGTGGCGTAGACCCATTCTTCCGCATCGGCGTCCATGGGGGTCTGAGCAGCAATCTTCCAACCGCAGACCGTCCCGTTTTCAGTCTCCACCTCAAAGGTATAATAATCCAATCCGTAATCGGCGGGGGAAGAATTCCATTTTTCTTTTTTCGGGTGGGTCCAACCGTAGATTGAGAACAAAGCAACGCACAAATCCAACAAAATCAACGCCACCAAAAGTCCTGCAACCGCCCATAAGATCCACTTCCATTTTTTTGAGAAAGAAAAGTCCATAACCCACCTCCGATTTCTTCGTATATTTTACCATATTCCGCCGGAAATGTCAATGAATTTTTCGTGGCAAAGGAATTTTGAAACAAAAAAACGGAAAAAAAGTTACTTTTTCGCAAAACCATCTTGAAATTATAATAAAAGTGTGTTATAATGTGTTATTATATCTTCGCCGCCGGCATTATGTAAGGAGAACCTATGGAACATACTGAAAACAATCTGCGCATGGCAGAGTTACTGTTCCCCCATATTACCAAAACTCCCGAGGATTATGAAACCATCTACCCCTCTCGAGATCTTCCCCAAGGCGCCATGGTCACCCGTATTGCCCCTTCCCCTACGGGATTTATGCATTTCGGCAATCTGTACGGTGCCCTGATTGACGAACGCCTTGCCCATCAATCGGGAGGTGTGTTCTATCTCCGCATTGAAAACACCGACGCCAAGCGTGAGGTGGAAGGTGCGGTAGACGTCATTCTCACGTCCCTCAACGCCTTTGGTCTGCAATTTGACGAAGGTGCCACCGCAGGCGAAGACAAAGGCATCTACGGACCTTACCGCCAAAGAGACCGGGCGGAATTGTATCAGACCATTGCTAAGGATTTGGTAAAAAAAGGTATGGCGTATCCTTGCTTCTGCACCGAAGAAGACCTTCAGGCAATTCACGACAAACAGGAAGCGGAAGGAGCCAATTTCGGATATTACGGCAAATGGGCAACCCACGCAAGCGTTACCGTGGAAGAAGCGGAAGCGTTGATAAAACAAGGGAAACCCTACGTCGTCCGGTTCCGTTCTCCCGGCAAAGAAGAAAACCGCATCAAATACAAGGACCTTGCCAAAGGCGAAATTGAAATGCCCGAAAACTGCAACGACATTGTTCTTTTGAAATCCGACGGAATTCCCACCTATCACTTTGCTCACGTGGTGGACGACCACTTCATGCGCACCACCCACGTGGTGCGGGGCGAAGAATGGCTTTCCACCTTCCCCTACCATCTGCAAATGTTTGACGCCATCGGCTGGGAAAAGCCGGCGTATATCCATACGGCGCACATGCTCAAGCAAGACGGATCGTCCAAGCGCAAACTCTCGAAGCGCAAGGACCCCGAAGCCCGTCTGACCTACTATTTACAAGAAGGCTACCCCGCGGCGGCGGTCATTGAATATCTGATGACGGTTCTTAACTCCAACTTTGAAGAATGGCGGAATAAGAACCCCGAAGCAGACCTGAACGACTTCCGATTCAAAGCCGAAAAGATGGGGGTTGCCGGTGCCGTCTTTGATTTGGAAAAACTCAACGATATTTCCAAAAACATTATTTCCCGCATGACGGGGGAAGAAGTATACGAAGCCACCGTCCAATGGGCAAAGGAATACAATCCCGAATTTTACGCTCTGCTGACCCGAAATCCCGACTATTCCAAAGCCATTCTTTCCATTGGCAGAGGCGGAAAAAAGCCCCGTAAAGATTTCACCGTTTGGTCGGACGTACCCCATTACATGGCGTTCTTTTTTGAAGAGACCTTCGAGACCGACTATCCCTTCCCCGAAACCATGAAGAAGGAAGATATTCTGAAGATTTTGAAAGAATATCCCGAAACCTATTACGATGCCGACGACGACCAACAAACGTGGTTCAACCGCGTCAAGGAATTGACCGAGGCCATGGGATATACCACCGACATGAAGGCGTATAAAGCAAATCCCGACGCCTTCCCCGGAAACGTCGCCGACGTCAGTTCCGTGCTTCGGGTGGCAATCACCGGGCGCACCGCTTCTCCCGACACCTATGCAGTCATGAATATTTTGGGCAAAGATACGGTTCTTTCCCGTCTGAAAAAAGCAGCGGAAACGCTGTAACAAAGGATTGAAAATCATGGAAGAAATTACCAACTTTATTGACGAGATCATCGCCGAAGATCTGCGAAATAAGGAAGTGGATCACGTTCACACCCGCTTCCCCCCCGAACCCAACGGATATTTGCATATCGGCTCCGCAAAAGCCATTTGGATCAACCATTCCATGGCGAAAAAATACGGCGGAAAATTCAATCTGCGCTTAGACGATACCAACCCCGCAAAAGAAGACACGGAATACGTAGACGCCATCAAGGCGGATCTGGAGTGGTTGGGAACGATTCCCGACGGCGGTATCTTCTACGGCTCGGACTATTTTGACAAATGTTATGAATTTGCCCTCCAACTGATTAAGGAAGGCAAAGCCTACGTGTGCGACCTTTCCGCCGACGAAATGCGGGAATATCGAGGAACTTTGACCCAACCGGGCAAAGAATCTCCCTATCGAAACCGTTCCGTGGAAGAGAACTTGGACTTGTTTGAACGCATGAAGAAGGGCGAATTTGCCGACGGTGCCAAAACTCTGCGGGCAAAGATTGACATGGCGTCTCCCAACATGAACCTGAGAGACCCCGCCATTTACCGCATCGTTCACACGTCTCACCACCGCCAAGGCAACAAATGGTGCATCTATCCCTTGTACGACTACGCGCACCCCATTCAGGACGCCATTGAGGGAATCACCCATTCTCTGTGCTCCATTGAATTTGAAAATCACCGTCCCCTGTACGATTGGGTAACGGAAAATATCGCCCTGCGTCCCCGTCCCAAGCAGAGAGAATTTGCCCGCCTCAACCTGACCTATACGGTTATGAGCAAGCGGTTCCTGCGGGAATTGGTGGAAACGGGCCGAGTGGACGGCTGGGACGATCCCCGTATGCCCACCCTGTGCGGTCTTCGCCGCCGTGGGTACACCCCCTCTTCCATTTTGGAATTCGTGAAGAAGGCAGGGGTTGCAAAATCCTATTCCATCGTGGACATCGGCCTTTTGGAACATTGCATCCGCGCGGAATTGAACGAAACCGCACCCCGCAGAGTGGCGGTCATGGATCCCTTGAAGGTGACCGTGACCAACTACCCCGAGGACAAGGTGGAATATTTCACCCTTCCCAACAATCCTCAGGACGAAACGGCAGGCACTCGTGAAGTGCCCTTTACCAAGACTTTGTACGTGGAACGCAGTGACTTTATGGAAGACGCACCCGGCAAATTCCACCGTCTCAAACCCAACGGGGAATGTCGTCTGATGGGGGCTTATATTGTCCGTTGCGATGAAGTGATCAAGGACGAAAACGGAAACGTTATTGAACTGAAATGCTCCGCCGATCTGGAAACCGGCTCGGGAATGCCCGCTGACGGACGGAAGGTTCGCGGCACCGTTCATTGGGTCTCCACAGAATACGCCATCGACTCGGAGATCCGCATCTATGACCGTCTGTTCACTCAGGAGAACGTGTTTGATCTGCCCGAAGGTCAAACCTACATG
>JAZSJP010000160.1:0-6972 GCA_045534395.1 Eubacteriales bacterium
CGGCGGGATTTTCCCGCAGAAAATCCTCGCAGTCAAAGGAAACTTCGGGTCCACCGCACAGAATCAAGGCGTCGGGACGCATGATTCGTAGGTCGGAAAGAATTTGTCGAGTCAGAGCCACGTTAAAAATATAAACCGAAAAAGCGTAAACGTCGGCGGGGATGGACAAAATCTGCCGTAAAATTTCGTCTTTCGGCTGATTGACGGTGCATTCCAAAAGGCGGGTGTGTTGGGGTGCCATCTGCCGCAGACACCGTAACGCCAGGGACGTGTGGGTAAATTTACTGTTTAACGTAATCAGCAAAGTGTTCATGGAATCAATCCTTTCAAGAATATATTACAATGGGAATGGGGCTTTCTTGTGTCAAAAACCCGAAAAAATCTCAGCATTTTAAAAAAACACCCCCGGAAACTTGACTTTTGGCGGGAAATATGATACCATAGGAACAGAATAATATCTCGCGAAAGAGGAGAGCGTATGAAACTTTTGAAGTCTGTGAAAAGAATGCTTCCGATTTTCCTTTTGCTTGTCGTATTTTTGATGACCGGTTGCAGTCAGTCCAAGAAAATCGCCAAGTCATTCGTTCTTTCCGAAAAGGAATTTACCATGATGGCGGGAACGACCAAGACCCTTTCTTTGGACAACCCTAAGAATACCGACGTGGGAGAATATACGTTGGCATGGATGGCGGAAGATTCTGCCGTTGCAACGGTAGAAGATGACGGCACCGTTACCGCCGTAGCTCCCGGTACTACGAAAATTACCGTGGCGGTTCGGGCAGAGGAAACTGAAGTTTATTTCCATTGCACCGTTACCGTTACGGAAAACAATACGCCTATTTCTGCTCTTTCTTTTAGTGCTACCATATACTCTGTGGGAGAGGGACAGACGTTGGATTTGAAGAAAGAAGTGCTCTACAATCCTTCCCACGCCGCAAAAGTTCCTTTGAAATGGACCTCGTCGAATCCGGACATTGCCACGGTGGACGACGGCGTGATTTCTCCTGTCTCTCAGGGGATTTCCACGATTACCGTTTCTACGGAAGACGGTGCGATTTCCGCAAGTTGTACGGTTCGCGTTTCGGAAATTTCCATTGACCCCGAAGGAATTTCCTTTGACGAAACCGAACTTGTTTCCGGTGTGGGACGGGAGCTTGAATTGACTCCCGTGATAACTCCGGAGAATGCAACGGGATATACGATCTTGTGGTCTTCTTCCGATGAAGAAGTTGCCATCGTTTCCGGCGGAAAAGTAACTTTTCTGCGGGAAGGAACCGTCACCATTACGGCAACGCTGAATGTGGGCGATGGTTCTTTGTTCGGAGAATGTAATATTACCGTAGAGGCTGCCGATGAAGTATCCGTTCCCGCCACAAGCATTACCCTTACTCCGTCTATGATGACCATTCCCGACAACGAAGACGGCCCGTTTAAGTTCGGCATGGCGGTTACTCCCGCCAATTATACGGGCAAGCCTTATTGGTCGTCCAGCAATCCCGGCGTGTTAAAAATTAATTCCGAAACGGGTGAATTCACCGTTGCGGATTTCGTAAAAGAAAACGTTTCCGTCGTGGTTACCTGCACGGTGGGAGCCGCTTCCGATGATGCTGTGGTCTACGTCAATTCCCGTAAGCCTAAGCTGGAGATCGGCATTGTAGAAGATTCCGTCTTGTACGATACCGCACCTTTTAATACCTTGCAATTGGTTGCGGCGTATGCCGATTCCGATATTCTTCCCGAAGTGGCTTGGGAGTGCTCCGATAATCAAATTGCTTCCGTAGATCAAATGGGAAACGTTGTGGGGCTGAAAAAAGGAACTTGTACCGTGACGGCTACGGTAAAAGAGGACGCTTCGATTTCGGCTCAGTTTGAGCTTACGGTAAAGGAAGCGGACTTCGTTTCCGTTTCCGTGGGAGATTCCGTAAAAATTCCTTCTCGCTTGATTCTCAAAGACGACGTTTCTTGGACTGCACCTTCCGTGTATCTTCAGTTAAATACCGCTACCATGACGGTGACGGGTGTGAAGCAAACGCTCTTTAACGAGTTTACCACTATCTCCGGTTATTCCGCATCGGACGGAAAACAGTACATCATCAAAGTTTACGTAACGGCACGAAATTAAATCTTGGGATTCCCGACCGAATCGGTCGGGAATCTTTTTGAAAACCCTTGATTTTTCCGAAAAAATATGCTATAATGATACCATAGATATCTATATACGTAAGGAGCATGGCATGCTGATCAATAAATTGAACGGGGATTTGCGTCTTGTCGCACAGGAATTGGGTTATCCTACGGAGAAAATTGCCGTAACCTATTCCGACCGTCCCGACCTGTGTCACTATCAATGTAACGCCGCCTTTGCCTTGGCAAAAGAACTGCGCAATGCACCCATTAAAATTGCGCAAGCGATGGCTGATAAATTTGCGGAAAAATACGCTTACGCCAAGGCGGAAGTTGCAGCCCCGGGATTTTTGAATTTTACCGTTTCCGACCAGGAGTTTTCTGCTCTGTTAAAAGAATTGCTTCAAGATCCCCGTTGCGGTGTGGAACAAGCGGCTCAGCCAAAGAAGATCGTTATTGACTACGGTGGACCCAACATCGCAAAACCTCTTCACGTGGGGCATTTGCGCAGTGCCGTCATCGGAGAAGCGCTGAAACGTCTGTCCGTCTTTTTGGGACACGACGTGGTAGGCGACGTTCACTTGGGCGATTGGGGAACCCAAATGGGTCTGGTTATTGCCGGATTGGAAGAACGGTACGACCTCTCTTATTACTTCGGCGGTGCGGGTGCAAAGCCGGAAATTACCTTGGCAGACCTGAATGAAGTCTATCCCTTGGCGTCTGCCCGCTCGAAAGAAGACGAAGGTTTTCGGGCAAAAGCTCAGGACATTACCTTCCGTCTGCAGAAGCACGAGGAAGGATATTATACCTTGTGGCAAGATATTTGTGCCATTTCCATTGCGGATATTAAAAAGGATTACGCCGCGTTGAACGTGGAATTTGATTTGTGGAACGGGGAAAGCACCTGCGACCGTTACGTGGATCCCATGATTGATTCTTTTGCGGAACGGGGATTTGCCTACGAAAGCGAAGGTGCGTTGGTTATGGACGTGGCGGAAGAAAGCGACGAAAAACCCATGCCTCCTATTATTTTACGGAAATCCAACGGCGCGCAGATCTACGCCTCTACCGACCTTGCCACCATCAAAGAGCGTATGGAGACCATTGACCCCGATGAAATTTGGTACGTGGTGGACGCCCGTCAGGGACTTCACTTCGAACAGGTCTTCCGTTGTGCACGCAAGACCGGATTGGTGAAAGAAGACACGGTGTTGATCCACGTTCCCTTTGGCACTGTCAACGGAACCGACGGTAAGCCCTTCAAGACCCGGGAAGGGGGCACCATGAAGCTGAAAGATCTCATTGCCTTGATTTCCGACGCCGCCGGAAAGCAACTGTCCGAGGGCGCTCTGCAGCAAGACCCCGACGCTCCCCGCAAGGTGGGTTGCGCAGCGCTGAAGTACGGCGATCTGGTCTGCAATCGCACGAAAAATTACGTTTTTGATATTGATAAATTCGTCCAATTCGACGGAAAGACCGGTTCCTATCTTTTGTACTCTTTGGTTCGGATTCGCTCTCTGTTGAACAAGGCGGGGAATCCTGATTTGACCGACAATTTGCAGATTTCGTCTAAGGAAGAACGAGACGTTCTGATGAAAATGCAACTCCTTGCTACGGCATACGGTCAGGCATACGCCGACAAACTTCCCAGCTTTTTGTGTGAAGCGGCGTACGATTTGGCAAACGCCTTTAACGTATTCTACGGAACCCATAAAATTATGAGTGAGACCGATCTCGTTAAGAAAAATACGTGGATCGCCCTATCTGCCGCCGTAGGAAATTTGTTGGAGCAAACGTTGACGGTTTTGGGAATGGAAACCGTTCCCGCCATGTGACCCAAAGGAGGGTTTATGAAATTATCGCGGATTATTGCGTGTTTGCTTTGTCTGGTGGTTTCCCTTTCCTTGTTGGGGTGTGAGAAGATCGACCTCAGCGGCGGAAAGAATCCGACGGGAGATCAAGGCAGTGGAGTTTTTGATAATTCAGACCCCAACGTGCTTGTAGTAAAAACCACCGTCAAGGGCGGAGAATCCTTTCGTCCTCAGGGAGAATCCTCTCCGAAGATCGACCGTATCCTGGCGCAAATTTCTCATGCGGAGCGCGCTACAGGCAAGACCGTGGACGTGGAGATCCTTTCCGAAGAAACTCTTTCCGACCGGTTTTTGCGCGCCTGCCGTTCGGGAAAGAAGTTTGCCGACGTGATTCAAACCGACGCCATGTTCCTTTCCCGCTATTATGACGAAGGGTATTTTTGCGCTCTTTCCGATTTAGGGCTGGAAGCGTCGCAAACGGGGAGCCTGAAAAAATCCGACGGAACCGCCTATGCTTTGCGCGCCGACGGTTGGAACAATCCCTTGCCTACCGTATCCAACGTGTTGTTTTACAACGAAAAACTTTTGACCGACCGTCAATGCGAAACGCCCTTGGAACTGTATGAGCAGGGCGCGTGGAATTGGGTCAATTTTGAAAAGCTTTGCAAGAAAGTCTCCGACGGAGACGTCTTTGCCTTTGCCCACCCCAATAAGGAAAACCCGGCTTTCGTGTGGGCGTTTTTGCACGGTGCCGGGCTGACCTATTTTACCGACGACGGAGTCTGCGTTATGGATTCGGAAGACGGGCTGAACGGTTTTTCCAAGTTAAAGACCTTTTTATCTTCCGGTGTCACCTACGCTTTGGGTTCTTATGAAAACAGCACGGCGGACCCCACGGCAAAATTAGCCTTTACCAATCGTCGCACGGCGTTTTTGGTGGAAAATTCCGCTCTGCTCTTTGAGACGGGAGAAGATTCCCTTTCCGAGCGCTTGGGCGACGATTTGCGGCTCATCGGCTTCCCCTCTTTGAAAAAAGAAATCTCGGGGGCATCTTATTCCGTCAACGACGTTTTTTGCGGAATTACGTCCACGGCAAACAAGGAATTGTGCAAAACTCTGTTGCCCTTGCTTTTTGAAGAATCTCAAGAGGGCGATTTTAAATCCGAACTTTCCGACGATTATTTTTATCACGAAAAAGATGCAGAGATTTATTTTGACCTGTTGGCATCTGCCGACACCGATACGTCTCTCGGCATGACCGACGACCGCACCGTTGTGGAAGAATATTTCGTGCAGATGGCGGAAGGTCAGTTGTCCGTAAAGGAATATTTAAACAATCTGCAATCTCTTTTTAATTTCAGAAACAGTCAATAACGTTCCCACAGAAAGGATATTTTTATGAGAGCTATTATCACCGTTACCGGAAAAGATGCCGTGGGTATCATTGCCCAAGTGTCTGCCGCTTGCACCGAAGTTAACGCCAACATTGAGGATATTACCCAAAAGGTTTTGGACGATCTGTTCGTCATGGTTATGTTGGTTAATATCGACGGACTTTCCGTGAAATTTACCGATTTTGTTGACCGCATGAACGCCTTGGGGAAAAACAACGGACTTGTGATCCACACCATGCACGAAGAAATTTTTAACGCCATGCACCGCATCTGAAAACGAGGACGATATGATAAATAACAGCGAAATTCTTGAAACTTTACATATGATCGAAAACGAACACTTAGACGTTCGTACCGTAACCATGGGAATTTCTCTTTTCGATTGTTGTGATCCCGATCCCAAAGTTGCCTGCCGCAAGATTGTAGATAAGATCTGCTCCAAGGCGCAGAATTTGGTAAAAACCGGGGAAGAGATCGAAAAAGAATTCGGAATTCCCATCATCAACAAGCGCATTTCCATTACCCCCATGTCCCTCATTGCCGCTGCCTCGAAAACCGACGACTATACCTGTTTTGCCAAGGCAATGCAGGAAGCGGCAGATCGGTGCGGAGTCAACTTTATCGGGGGATTTTCCGCGCTGGTTCACAAGGGCTTTACCGAAAGCGATTTGAAATTGATCCGTTCTCTGCCTCAGGCATTGACCGAAACTTCCAACGTCTGTTCTTCCGTCAACGTGGCTTCCACTAAGGCGGGGATCAATATGGATGCCGTTGCCATGATGGGACGTACCATCAAAGATTTGGCGTACCTGACCAAAGACCAAGGTTCTATCGGTTGTGCCAAGTTGGTGGTCTTTGCCAACGTTCCCGAAGATAACCCCTTTATGGCGGGTGCCTTCCACGGCGTGGGAGAGGGGGAATGTGTCATCAACGTAGGCGTTTCCGGTCCCGGTGTCGTTAAGACCGCCTTGGAGAAATGTGACGGCGATTTCTCTGCCGTTGCCGAAACCATTAAGAAAACTGCCTTTAAAATTACCCGCATGGGTCAATTGGTGGCATCGGAAGCGTCCCGTCGCCTCAACGTGCCCTTCGGAATCGTTGACCTGTCTCTTGCTCCCACCCCCGCTATCGGAGACTCCGTGGCGCATATTTTGGAGGAAATGGGATTGGAGCAATGCGGTGCTCACGGAACCACCGCCGCCTTGGCTCTCTTGAACGACGCCGTGAAAAAGGGTGGTGTTATGGCATCTTCCCACGTGGGCGGATTGTCTGGTGCCTTTATTCCCGTGTCGGAAGACGCCGGAATGATCCGTGCCGCAGAACAGGGAACGTTGACCTTGGATAAATTGGAAGCCATGACTGCCGTCTGCTCTGTGGGATTGGATATGATCGCCGTCCCCGGAGATACGTCTGCAGAGATTCTTTCCGCCATTATTGCCGATGAAATTGCCATCGGCGTGGTCAACACCAAAACCACCGCCGTCCGCATCATCCCCGCTTACGGAAAATCCGTGGGCGACCACGTGGAATTCGGCGGACTTTTGGGCACGGCTCCCGTCATGCCCGTGCGCAACGTTTCTCCCGCCAAATTCATTGCCCGAGGCGGACGAATTCCCGCCCCCATGCAGAGTTTGAAGAATTAA
>JAZSJP010000186.1:0-5127 GCA_045534395.1 Eubacteriales bacterium
GGCGGTATCGGCGGTGTCATCATCGCGATGACCAACGGCTTCAAGCGCGGCGTGTTCTCTAACGAGGCCGGTCTCGGTTCTTCCGTTATGGTGCACTCCAACTCCAGCGTCAAGGAACCTGTCAAGCAGGGTATGTGGGGCATCTTTGAGGTGTGCGCCGATACGATGGTCGAGTGCACGATGACCGCACTGGTGGTGCTGACCTCCGGCGGCCTCAACGGCGGTGTGTTCAACGCCCAGACGGGTGAAATTGCCGCAGGTTATACCGACGCCACCTTGGTAGGCGGTGCCTTCAATCAAGTCTTTGACTTCGGCTTTGGTCTCGGTGCAAAATTCGTTGCCATCGCCATGTTCTTGTTTGCCGTCACCACCGTTCTCGGCTGGTCTCACTACGGCTCCAAAGCTTGGGAATATCTCTTCGGAGCCAAGACCACCGTCATATTCAAGATCATTCACGTCTGCACCGTTATTTTCGGCGCCATTCTCACTTCTTCTCTGGCTTGGGATCTGTCCGACACCTTCAACGGTCTGATGATGATTCCCAACTTGATCGGTGTAGTCGTCCTCTTCCCCTTGGTTATAAAAATCACCAGAAACTACGTCGACCGCAAGATCAAGAAAAAAGACGAAAAACCCATTCTTTCCTACGATCCCGAAATTCAGGCACAACACGAAGCCACCCTCAGCGAAGAAGACTGATTTCAAAAAAATACGGCGCACGCGACAATTCGCGTGCGCCGTTTTCTATGGCGGGGTGGATTTGGATTCCTACACATTTTACAATACCGTAATTATTCAATATTCATCAGCACAATCGACTTCATTATTTATTATTCATTACGAAAATCCGTTTTCTTTTAATGAATAATGAATGATGAAAAATGGATAGTGAATAATACGAAACAAAAATCCGTCCTCTTACGAGAACGGATTTTTGTTTTGGTGGAGATTACCCATATACCGCCATTCTCACGGTGGAAGAGATGTGGATTGCATCGCAAAAGCTGGGGAAAAATCAATCTTAAGCCCAATCTTCATTGATAGGTTTTATCTACGCTTTAATTGGTATTCTTCATTAAGAATCGTTCGGTACTTGTTAAGGTCGTCGATAAAGTTATATATTTTTCTATAACTGACGGATTGAGGAATGGAATTTTCCAACTCGGCTTGCTGGTATTCTTGATTATCAATAATAAGTGCAAAAAATTTTTTTGTGAAAACCTCTGTAGGGTCAAAGTCGGAGAACTGCTTGTAGTATGCGCTTGACTGATTACAAGCTTTCATGTACTCCATAAAAGATTACATAAACAAATCGTTTGTCGATTCATTCGGAGAAAGGTTCAATAATGCATTGCAAACTACAGAAAACACATCTTTACTGTCATACTTGGTGTTTAGTAGGTCCCGATATAGATTTACTACAAAAATTGCACTTATATTTTTTATAGGATTTTAATTTATGCACTAACTATACAATGCAGGATTCTCTTGTAAATAACTGTGGACTTGTTCTGAGACATCAACAGATCTTTTCCAAATTTCATTTGCCAAGTCTAATTTACTTTTTTCCCAAAGCAAAACATTTAGTCTCCTCCTTTTTCTGCCCATATCACAATATGGCGAATTTATTTGTCGCCTATATTCTCATTATATATACTATTTTGCCGATTTAACAATAGAGAAAATCTTCTTCGCCATACAGGAAATTCAAAACTTATTTTTTTGATTAACATTGTATAAGCATCTACAAACGCGATCGGAATATTTTCTTGTGCCTCGTTAAAAAAGACGTACCTAGTAAATTTATAAATTTCGCCCAAAATATCATCAACACTTTTATCCGTTTGATTGCGCATTGCCAGTGCTAAATATTCAATCGGCAATATTTTTCTTGGATCGCTCATGATAGCACTTTGGTTTCTCACCAGTTGCAATATTTCTTCGATAGATTCACTACTTACTTTTGAAGATGATCCTCTTTTTTCATCTTTTGTGATTTTTGGTATAGTTCTTGTTTCTGAGATATGCTTTTCAAAATTCGGCCAAAAGGCTTCAAAACTTGCTATTAGTTTTTCTTCCGATAATGGTTTTTCTTGAGATTTATTTATTGAGGTCAATAATTGGTAAATATCCTCTTTTTCCAACTTTGTTGCCTGAAAAGTGTTAAGCGGACCTTTTATTTCGGAAAAATTAATATTTATCGCAATGGTTGCGACTCTTGAATCCAACATTTTCGATAATGCCCCTGCCTCAAAATGTATCCAGGGTGCGTTTACATTTTCCGAAGTTAAACAAATAATGCCAAAATCTGTGTCTCTCAGTTCACTTGAGAGTTTTGCATGCCATGTTTCTCCTTTTTCTATATCTTCAGCAGAAAAGAATACTTCCACGGATTGAATGCACTGCTCTAACCAGGTTTTTAAAAATGCAGCATATTTTTTGCTTAATTCTCCAGACCAACTAACAAAAACTTTCATAATTCTACTTCCATCTCGTTCAAAATCAAAAAACATAATTTCTAACACCTCAATTATACAATATTTTCTTCCTTTTGTCAATATGTTACACAGCTCAAATGCTCTGTAATAACCATCTTTTGCAAAAGCATTGTTAAAAATTCTCCGAGATAATAAAATAAGCCACAATTGGTGATCGTGGCTTGGAAAAAGCAAGGCGCCGCATGGGAAGTAAAGGTTGCCCATGAGTTGTCTTCTGTTGATTTCTTTTTAAGGGAGTGTTTCGTGTCGGGATGGGGTTCGATTACGGTCGTCTCCCCCGCTGCGGCTCGGGCGGGGTTCGGATCTGACAGTCCCCGGACTGTCATTCAACACCGAACCCTTCGACTCCCTCCATCTCTTTGATCGGATAATAACAATACCCACCCGTAAAAGGTGGGTACTGTTATTATTGGTGGAGATTACGGGAGTCTTTTTGCCTGCGGGCAAAACGCGGGGTGGCTCTGAGGCTCCCCCGGAGCCTCATTCACTCCCACCCCTTTCGACTCCCGCAATCTCTGCATATAAAAAAGGATACCCATCCTTCGGACGGATATCCTTATTTTTTGGTGGAGATTACGGGAGTCGAACCCGTGACCTCCTGCTTGCGGAGCAGGCGCTCTACCAACTGAGCTAAACCCCCAAATGGAGAGTGAAAATTTAAGTGTTGAGTTTCTACAAAAAAATGGAGCAGGTGAGGGGAATCGCCCCTGCCTGCGGGCAGGGCGGCCTCGCCTCTGAATGTCCCCCGGACATTCATTCACTCCCTCGGCGTTCGATTCTATTTTTTGCACCAACGGTTTTGATTGCGTGGCTCAAAAGATCTCCCAACAAAAAAATGGAGCAGGTGAGGGGAATCGAACCCCCGTGGCCAGCTTGGAAGGCTGGAGTTCTACCATTGAACTACACCTGCTTGTAAGACTTAATCATTATAATACATTTTTGCGCCGTTGTCAAGGGGGAAATTGCAAATTTTTTATAAAATAATCTTAAAAAAACTTTTCAAGAGACTTTTTTTATGCTATAATGAAAAAAAAGGGGTTGAAACCATGACGCGAAAAGTTCTGTCCATAATTCTTTCTCTGTTGTTGGTATTTTCTTTGTTTGTGGGCTGTGCTGCGGAAGCGGGCAGCGACAAAGAAGTGCCCGGGGAGGGGGGAAACCTTTGGGAATCTGCCGGAAAAGGGGAGTCCAACTTAGACAGCGTCTTTACGGACAGTCCAAGTACCAATGCGGGGATTTCCGCACCCACGACCGACGGCGGTGATACTGCCGTGGGCAGTGACCGAAAACTCATTCGCACGGTAGATATTGAGGCGCGCTCCGACAAATTTGACGAATTCCTTGTTTGCGTGCGGGAAAGCGTTCTGAATAGCGGCGGATATATTGAGCGCTCTTCGGAGAATACCCCCACCAAGACGTCGCGTTTTGCGTCCATGCTTCTGCGGATTCCCGTGGGAGAAACCGACGGTGTTTTGGAATTGATCGATTCTCTTGGTTCCGTCACTCGGAAGAACGAGCAAATGAGCGACGTTACTTTGCAATACGTGGATACGCAATCCCGTCTCAAGGCACTTCGGGCGGAAGAAACCAGCCTTTTGACCCTGTTGGAAACGGCAAAGTCGGTGAGTGATATTATTTCTCTGCAAGATCGGTTGTCCAACGTGCGGTATCAAATCGAATCCTGTGAATCTACCCTGCGCAAGTACGACAATCAGGTGGAATACTCCACCGTTTCCCTTTACGTGACCGAATCGGTGGAACCCATTCCCGAAAAAGGACCTACCATGTGGGAAGAAATGGGCGTCAATCTCGCCGACGGTATGAAGAAGATCGGTATTTTCTTCCGCAATCTTTTCGTGGCGGTGATTTCTTCTCTGCCCTACGTCGGATTTTTCGTACTGATTCCCGGGGGTATCGTTTTCCTTGCAATTTTCTTACCCATTCGTCGACACATTAAAAAGAAAAAGTCTAAAATAGCGGTCAAAGAACCTTCCGAAGAATAAAAAAAACAAGGACGAATCCATGGATTCGTCCTTTTGTTTTCTCTTGAAAAGTCCCGAATTACTTCAGGTTGAATCTCTTCTTGAAACGGTCCACGCGGCCGCCGGTATCAACCAGCTTCTGCTTGCCGGTGTAATAAGGATGGCAGGCGGAGCAAATTTCAACACGGATGTCTTCCTTGGTGGAACGGGTGTGGATCACGTTGCCGCAAACGCAGGTGATGGTTGTGTCCTTGTAAACGGGATGAATTCCGTCCTTCATCTATTTTCATTCCTTTCCGAGTGTGCCGAAAAGGCACAAATTGATTACATTGCATTTTATTATAGCACATTGTTTCGCAAAATGCAAGGGTTTTTTGAAAAAAAATCAAATTTCATATTTTTGAAACAATTTTCACCCCCCGAACATTGACAAACCGTAGGAATCGTGTTATAATTATATCCTAAATTGCATCTTAATACTTATTATAACCGAATGCGGGGCGATTCCTGTTTTGTCGACTCGGTTCGGGGAGGATTTTTTATGTTATATCAGAGCACCCGTTCCCGCCACACCGTAAATTCTCTGCAAGCCATTCTGGAAGGCATTGCCCCCGACGGAGGGCTGTATCTGCCCGAAGTCGGAGGCC
>JAZSJP010000056.1:0-3428 GCA_045534395.1 Eubacteriales bacterium
TGCAAAACGTATTCCACCACGTCTTCCTTTTTTGTTCTCGTTTCGTCCATGGCGGCGCCGCCCACGAAATCAAAGTATTTCAAAAGATCAAAATGCTTTAAAATGGTGAGGACGAATGCTTCCGGCTTAGACGAAGCCACCAAAAGAGTCATTTTCGCTTCTTTTAACGCGCTGAGCATGGATTCTACACCGGGGTATACCTCGTTTTCAAATAACCCCGTCTCCCGAAAATATTCTCGGTAGACTTCCACCGCCTCCATGGCTTTTTCCTTGGAAAATCCGTAATATTTCATGAAGGAATCAATGAGGGGCGGCCCGATGAAAGGGTACAGTTCCTCCCGATCGGACACGGAGATGCCGTATCGGTTTAATGCGTATTCCACCGACTTGGTGATGCCTACGCCCGGGTCGGTCAAGGTTCCGTCCAAGTCAAACAAGACGGTGTTGTAGCGTTTCATGCTTCTTCTCCGTTTGCCCGCAGTTTCTCCGCTTGTTCGGCGGTAATCAAGGCGTCGATAAGTTCGTCCAAATCGCCGTCCATAATGGATTGGATTTTATAAAGAGTCAACCCGATGCGATGGTCTGTGACTCTCCCTTGGGGGAAGTTGTAGGTGCGGATCCGCTCACTGCGATCTCCCGAGCCCACCTGACTGCGCCGTTGCGAGGTAATTTCCGATTCCTGTTCCGCACGTTTTTGCTCCAAAATGCGGGACCGCAGAATTTTCATGGCTTTGTCCTTGTTTTTATATTGGCTTCGCTCGTCCTGACAATCCACGGCAATTCCCGTGGGGATATGAATGATGCGAATGGCGGATTCGGTTTTGTTTACGTGTTGTCCGCCGGCACCCCCCGAACGGTGCGATTCAATTAACAGATCTTTTGGGTCGATCTCCACGTCCACCTCTTCGGCTTCGGGCAAGACTGCCACCGTTGCCGCCGAGGTCTGAATTCTGCCCTGGGATTCGGTTTCGGGAACCCGCTGTACCCGATGGACGCCGCTTTCAAATTTTACCCGACCGAAAGCGCCGATGCCGTCCAAAGAAAGAACCGCTTCTTTGATACCCCCCAAGGCGGTCTCGTTGACAGACAGAATTTCTACTTTAAAGCCTTTCTTTTCCGCATACATGGAATACATGCGCAACAAAGAGCCGGCAAACAACGCCGCTTCTTCGCCTCCGGTTCCCGCGCGGAGTTCCAAAATGACGCTTTTTTCGTCGTCGGGATCTTTGGGAATCAGTAAAATCTTCAGAAGCTCTTCCGAGGCTTGCATTTGCTTTTTTGCTTCCAAAAGTTCTTCTTTTGCCAGAGCTTTTAATTCCGCATCGTCGCAGGACAATAATTCTTCCGCCTCGTCCGCTTGTTCCTTCCAGCGCTTCCATTGACGGTACTGTTCCACCAATTCTTCCGTCTGCTTTTGCTTTTTCGTCAATTCTCGCAGCCGTTTCGGATCGGAAATGACCGAGGGATCGCAGAGCAATTCCTCGTTTTGAATATAATTTTGTTCGATTTCAAGTAATTTTTCAAACATACAAGCGTCCTTGGATTTTATTTTCGCGTGGTGTATTTTTTTACGGTAACGAAGATACGGTCTTTTTTACTGTGTCCGCCGATTTCGGAAAGAACCAGCCGACCGTATCCCCGCAAAGAAACGGTGTCGCCTTCTTTTACTTCCCGGGAAGGGGAGTCGGTCTCTTGCCAATTTAAAGAAGCGCCGCCCTTTTTTATGAGTTCGGTTATTTTGGTTCGTGCCATGCCAAATCCTTCCGCCGCAATGCAATCCAATCGTAGGGAAGGGACGGTAAAGGTCTTTGTTTCGTGTTCTTGTTCGGGAATCTCCCCAAGGGCACATTCTTCCGGTTGAAAGGCTTTCCGCCCCGCTTTTGTGAAGTTTTCTATGAGGAATGGTGCAATGGACGCGTCGCAGATCAACTTTGGCGGTTGTACCGAGGTGATAATGTCTCCCACTTTTTCCCGGCGGATCCCAAGCCCCGTCAATGCACCTAAGATTTCCGGGTGTACCGGATATTCCCCTCGGGTCTTCAGTGCCAATACTGTGATGGGATATTCCGGTTCTTTAAACCGTTTTGGTATAAATACTCCCATTTTTCGCTCAGCGTTTTCATATCCTCCCCAAAGTTGGAAGTCTAAAAAGCCAAGGGATTGTACGGTTTTTAACGCCAAAACCTGTTGGGCAGGGGAAAGAAAGTCGGTATAAACGGGGCAATTTCGTTTCTCGCAGAGCCGAGCGGCGTCGGCAATGCGGGCAATCAACAGTTTTTCTTCTTCCGATACGGAAAATCCGTGTTTTGCCAAAAAAAATCCCCCCCCCTTTTTTTAACGCATCTCTATTATAAACGAGAAAAAGATTTCTGTCAAGGGGGAAGGAAGATTTTTGCAAGAAAATTAAACGGAAAAATAACTTTTTTGTGTAAATTGGAAAATTCGCCCTTTTTCCCATTGAAATTGAGAGAAAAATGTGGTATCATATAAACACGGATACGTTCTTATGAAAGGAAGATACAATGCTAAAGTTAACGAATATCGTCAAGGAGTACCCCACGGGAGGGGAGAAGGTTTTTGCTCTTCGGGGCGTTTCTTTGGAATTTCGAAAAAGCGAATTCGTTGCAATCTTGGGTCCTTCCGGTTGCGGAAAGACCACCCTATTAAATATTATCGGTGGATTGGATCAATACACCGACGGAGATCTGTCCATCAACGGCGTTTCCACAAAGCGGTATAAAGATTCCGATTGGGACGCCTACCGCAATCACTCCATCGGATTCGTCTTTCAGAGTTATAATCTGATTCCCCATCAGACGGTTCTCAACAACGTGGAGTTGGCGCTGACCATTTCCGGTGTTTCCAAACGGGAACGGCGGGCGCGGGCGGTGGAAGCTCTGAAGAAAGTTGGGTTGGGCGATCAACTGAAAAAGCGCCCCAATCAAATGTCGGGGGGACAGATGCAACGGGTTGCCATTGCCCGAGCCTTGGTCAACGATCCGGAAATTTTGTTGGCGGACGAGCCTACGGGAGCCTTGGATTCGGAAACCAGCGTTCAGGTCATGGATCTGTTGAAGGAGATTGCCCACGACCGCTTGGTGATTATGGTAACTCATAACCCGGAATTGGCGGAGCAGTACGCCACCCGCACCGTCCGTCTTTTGGACGGCAAGGTCATTGATGATTCGGCGCCTTACGAGGCAGAAGTGCAAGCGCCGCTTCCCGAAAAGAGAAAGAAGACCAAGAAGCCTTCCATGTCCTTCTTTACCGCTCTTGCGTTGTCTTTGAAAAATCTGCTGACGAAAAAGGGACGCACGGTTCTGACCTCCTTTGCCGGTTCCATCGGAATTATCGGGATTGCCTTGATCTACGCCGTTTCTCAGGGAATGACCGCGTATATTGACGCAGTACAGGAAGATACCCTGTCG
>JAZSJP010000140.1:0-2655 GCA_045534395.1 Eubacteriales bacterium
GTATCCTTTCTCAAAGATGCGAGAGATGCGGGAACGAAGACGCGAACGGCGTTGACGTAAACGACCAAACCGCCCTTAACGACTTCTGCCACAGTTCCGGTAAGGATTTCGTTATTATCTTTTGCAGCTTCGAGTTTTTCAAAGCCCTTCATGGAATCCAGCTTCTTCTTCGACAGAAGAACGGTGCCTTCCACGTCGTTTACTTTCATTACGAATGCTTCGACTTCATCGCCGGCTTTCAGAGCAGCAAGTTCCTCCTCGCTAAACTCGGAAGCGGGGATAAATCCGGTGTGTTTGCCGCCCAGTTCGACCTGGACTTCATTCGTACCTACGACTCCGACGGTTCCGCTGATGCGCTGACCGACCCGGGTGACTTGCAGGGATGCTTCGAGTGCCGCTGCAAAGTCGATGTCCTCCTCCATAAGATTGACGTTGTTGTTTTCATTCATCATGGTGTTTATGACCTCCTCGATTGTACTGCCGGGTGTCGAAGCGCCGGTAGACAATCCGATTTTTTTATACTCACTTAAATATTGTGGTAACTCTGTTACGTCCTCTATGTAACACGCAGAACAATGGTTTTTTGCGATTTCATAGAGTTTTTTTGTGTTAGAACTGTGTTTATCCCCGATGACGACGATATAATCACAGTTCTTTGCCATCTCCTCCACCTCTTTTTGGCGATCCGAGGTAGCGTGGCAAATGGTGTCGCGAATCGTGACCCGACTGACGGGAAGATCTTCGTCGTCCACCAAACGTCCGTCCACGGTTCGAAAGGATTCCACGTAGGCTTTCATTTCCAACCACAATTCCATATTAAAGGTGGTTTGGGCAACCATGGTATAGGATTCTTGGGGGGATTCCCGAAGCACCGCGCGAAGCTGCGACAAACTTGTTACAGCGCTCCATTCTCCGGCGGCATCGCCGAGAATTCCCATGACTTCCGGGTGGTGAACGTCTCCAACCATCAAAAGACGATCCGCGGTCTTTGCCACGTTGTGGATCTTTTGAACGTAGGGACAGGTAAGATCCATATATTCCACACCGCGCTCGGTCAATGCCCGAAGGATCGACTCGGAGACGCCGTGGGTACGGATAAACACCAAAGAACCCGGCTCAGCTAAGGAAATATCATCAATGACCGCAACTCCCCGCTGGGCAAGCTGGTCGGTAATGCGCTTATTGTGAATGATGGGACCGTAGGTATAGCACTTACGGTTGGGTTGTTCGTCAATAGTCTTGAACAACGTAGTTATGGCACGGTTGACACCGAAACAATAACCGAGATATTTCGAAACGATCAGTTCCATACGAACCTCAGAGGGAGTAAACGGTTTCAATCAACCGTTCACTTGCGGCTTTGTACTCTTCCGGCGTTCCGGTTTCGATTCCCAATTCCGATGCGGGGATCGCCCCTCCGATGGTCATTTCAATATGATTGAACAGATGGAAGCGGCGGCGATATTCCACGTGAATGGGAAGGACGGGAGATTTCGTTTTCCACGCAAACATGGCAATGCCGCCTTTGGGATCGGAAATCTTGCCGCCTTTAATGCGGGTGCCTTCAGGGAAAATTCCCAAAACCTCACCGTTTTTCAAAATGCGGAGTGCGGTTTTCATCGCCGTAATATCCGTGCGGGTACGATCCACGGGAAACGCGCCGCAAGCACGGGCAAAAGCGCCGACAACGGGAGTTTTAAACAAAGTATGCTTTCCCATAAACCGAAGGGGACGTTTGAGGGCGACTGCCATAAGAAAGACGTCGAGATTGGAATAATGATTTCCGAAAACGATCATGGCCCCTTCCGGCAATTCATTTTCCTGCCCCTTTATGATTAAGCGATTGAAAACGGTAAAATAAAACTTAAAAATACCTCGAACAACTTTATAAAGCGTCATAGTGAGACTTTGCTCCTTATGATCTCCAACGCGGCGGAAACGGTTTCTTCCGTATTGAGTTGGGAATTATCCAATAAGACGGCGTCGTCTGCCTGTTTTAAAGGGGCAACGGCGCGGGTAGAATCGTTGTGATCCCGCAACAGAACCTCTTGCAATACCGTATCAAAATCCGCCTTAATTCCTTTTTCCGCAAGTTCTCCCACACGGCGGGCGGCACGAACTTCGGGCGCGGCGGTTAAAAAGATCTTAACGTCCGCCTGAGGTAAAATAACGGTTCCCACGTCACGTCCGTCCATGATTACGTCGTTCTTCCTTGCAATATTTCGTTGGATATCCAACAGAAACCCGCGGACAGGGGGAAATGCAGAGACCTTTGAAGCTGCCATAGCAACCGGTTGCGTGCGAAGAAAGGAGGTGACGTCTTCTTCATTTACGAAAACGTGCTGAACCGAATCTTCATAGCGAAGATCCACCGTCAAGGAAGGCAACAGTGAAGAAACCTGCTCCTCGGTAAATTGATCCGAGAACCGTTGCAGTACGGTATATCCAATCGCCCGGTAAAGGGCGCCGGTATCAAGGTAAAGAATCCCCAACTGTTTGGAGATGGTTTTTGCAAGGCTGCTCTTTCCCGATCCGCTGGGACCGTCCACAGCGAAACTAATCATAAAAGAACACCTCCTGATATTAGTCCCTCAGCGAATTTCCGCCAGGGCAAGACCGGCGAGATAACCGGTAGAAAAAGCAATTTGAAGATTG
>JAZSJP010000195.1:0-8899 GCA_045534395.1 Eubacteriales bacterium
CGAGCAATCCGACGCCCTGCGTGCCGTATTGACGGAAGAAAAGAACCGTACCCTTGCCGCCATCTCCGGGGGAGAAGAAGCGATTCGGGAATTGGAAGAAAAAATTGCCCAAACGGCGTCCCGAAGAGATTCTTCCAAGAAAACCGAGGAAGAATTCGGCACCGAAGCAGGCAAAGCAGCGGAAGAAATCGCAGAAAAAATCTCCGAACTGACGGCTCTGCGCATTCGAAAAGCATCGGCAGAGCAATCGTTGTCGGACGTGGAAGCAAAGACCGAAGACATTGCCTTGGACGACAAAGACGCCGAGGAGAAGTTGGCATCTTTGAAAAAAGCGCAAAAAGAAGCAAAAAACGAAGTGGACAAATTCACTTCCATTATCAATGACAACAAAAACCGTCTGGAAGGATACCGGCTCCGCTTTGAAAATCGAAAATCCCAGATGGAGAAAAAAGACGCGGCGCTACAGGAATTGCGCATTGCCCTTTCCAAAAAGCAAAGCCGTCTGCAGTTGCTTTCCGATATGGAAAAGCATTTCGAAGGCTTTAATTTTGCCGTGCGCACCGTCATGCAGGAATCTCAGCGGGGCATTTTGAAGGGAGAAATGGCAACGGTGGCTTCGGTCATCACCGTGGAACCCAAATACGCCGCCGCCGTGGAAATCGCCTTGGGTGCCGCCATACAGAACGTCATCACCGACGACGAGCAATGCGCCAAGTCCGCCATGATGATGCTGAAAAACAAAAACGCCGGTCGCGCCACCTTCCTTCCCCGCACCACCATCAAGGGGACCCGTCTGAACGTAAAGGGATTGGCACAGGAAGAAGGATATATCGGATTGGGTTGCGACCTGATTCAGTACGATTCCAAATACGATTCGGTCATGGCTTTCCTGTTGGGACGCACCGCCGTGGCGAAGGATATCGACGCCGCCCTTTCCATTTCCAAACATCACGACCGAACCTTCCGTGTTGTCACGTTGGACGGTCAGGTAGTTAACGCCGGCGGCTCCCTGACGGGAGGAAGCCTTTCGAAGAACACCGGCATTTTGACCCGTCGCAACGAGATTGAGACCCTGACCGAAGAAATTACGGCACAGGAAGAGACTTTGAAGTCTGCCGAAGCCGAACTGCGCGCCATGAAGGAAGAAGTCTCGGGTGCGGAAAACACCATAACCCAAATTAACGCACAATCGGAAGCCGCACGGCAAAATCAAATCAAAGCCCAAGCGGAATACGACAATTACGCTTCCTACATTGCCAACGTCAACCGTTCCATGGAAGAACGCTCGTTGCAACGGGAAGCCTTGCAGTTGCGCAAAAAAGAACTGTTGGAGCAGATTTCCGAAATCGACCGCACCGCGGAAGCCTTGACCGCCGCCATCGCCGCCGGAGAATCTTCGGCAAAAGCCGCGGAAGAAAAATTGGCACAGTTGAAATTGGAACAAGAAACCATCGCGGAAGAATTGCATCAAATTCAGTTGGAAATTCTCTCTGAACAGAAAAGCATTGAACAAAACAGAACCACCGTCGCCTCTTTGGATCAGCGCATTGCCGACTGCGGACGGAGCGGAGACGAAACCCGCTTGCAACAGGAAGAAAATCGCCGCAAGACCGATGAGACCAAGGCTTCCGTCGTTGCGGCGGAAGAAAAGAAAACCGCTCTTCTGGAAGAAGTTTCCCGCATGGCGGAAAGGATCCGCTCCCTTGCAGCTCAACGGGAAGGGGTGGAAGCCGAACAAGTACGCATGCGCTCCGAACAAAAAGAGATCTACGACACCCGCGAGCGCTTGACGAGAGAATCGGAACGCACCCAAGCAAAGATCGACCAACTGACCGAAGCCAACAACGCCATTCTTTCCCGCTTCTGGGACGAATACGAACTGACTTTGAGCGAAGTTATCGCCATGAATCTTTCCTTCGATCTGCCCACGGCACGCAAGCGCGCAACAGAACTGAAAGAGATGATTCGAGCCTTGGGACACGTGGACGTTTCTTCCATCGAAGAATACGCCGCTGTGAAAGAGCGCCACGACAATCTGGCGGAACAGTTCGACGATATCAGCAAGGCAAAAGCCGAATTGGAGACCATGATCGCCGGATTGGAAGAAGAGATGGCGAAAATTTTCGAAGAACAGTTACATACCATCAACGAAGCCTTTTCGGAGACCTTTAAGGAAATGTTCAACGGCGGGGAAGCAAAATTGCGTCTCGAAGAGCCGGACAATATTTTGGAATCGGGCGTCGAAATCTACGCGGCACCCCCGGGTAAGATCATCAAAAACCTGGTCTCTCTGTCGGGTGGTGAACAGGCGTTAACCGCCATCGCTTTGTACTTCGCCATTCTTAAGATCAAGCCCTCTCCCTTCTGCCTTTTGGACGAAATCGAGGCGGCATTGGACGACGTCAACGTCGCCCGCTATGCCGCGTATCTGCACCGTCTTTCGGCAAAAACGCAATTCGTCACCATCACCCACCGCCGCGGCACCATGGAAGAGGCAGACAAGTTGTACGGCGTTACCATGGTCAACAAGGGTATTTCCCGCGTTATCGCCATTGACGTGGACGAAGTCAGCCGCATGAACTTGGATAAGCAATAAGGAAGGATTCTATGGGATTTTTCGAAAAAATCAAACAGGGACTGCAACGCACCAAACAGTCCATCGGAGACGGATTAAACGGCATTTTCGCAACCTTCCGAAAGGTCGATGAAGCATTTTTGGAAGAATTGGAAGAATTGCTGATTCTTGCCGACGTGGGCTTTGAGACCACGGAAAAGATCATTGACGCGCTCCGCAATCGGGCAAAAAAAGAAAACATTGATTCTGCCGAGAAACTCCGCCAAGCCTTGGAAGAAATTTTGGTGGAATTTATGGAAGGAGATCACACGCTGCACCTTTCCACCAAACCTTCGGTAATTTTGGTGTTGGGGGTTAACGGAGTGGGACAACCCACCACCATCGGAAAATACGCAAACAAACTGAAAAACGAAGGAAAATCGGTACTCATTGCCGCCGCCGACACCTTCCGCGCCGCCGCCATTGAGCAGTAGGAAGTCTGGGCAGAGCGGGCAGACGCTCAGATCGTTCGCCACGCCGAAGGTTCCGACCCTGCCGCCGTGGTCTACGACGGCATCAAAGCCGCCGAAAGCCGTGGCATCGACGTTCTCATTTGCGATACGGCGGGACGACTTCACAACAAAAAGAACCTTATGGAAGAATTGAGCAAGATCATGCGCATCGTCAATCGGGAATTACCCGATGCAGACAAAGAAGTTTTGCTGGTCTTGGACGCCACCACCGGAACCAATGCCGTGGAGCAGGCGAAGTATTTCAACGACGTCGTTCCCCTGACGGGTATCGTTCTCACCAAATTGGACGGAACCGCAAAAGGCGGCGTGACCTTAGCCGTCAAGGACGTTACGGGCATTCCCATTAAATTGGTTTGCGTGGGAGAGCAGATCGACGACCTTCAACCCTTTGAACCGGAAGCCTTTGCAAGAGCGCTGACCGAAAGTAACGAATAAGGAGCCATTATGCTGACCAGTAAACAACGGGCATATTTACGGGGGCTTGCCAACTCCATGAACGATCTGTTTCAGATCGGGAAAGGCGGTATTACGGAAAATTTGATCGCCCAAACCGACGAGGCTTTGGAAGCGAGAGAATTGATTAAACTCCGCTGTTTGGAAACCGCCGGGATCACCAGCCGCGAGGCGGCAGACGTATTGGCGGAAAAATGCCGCGCCAATTCGGTGCAGGTCATCGGCAGTAAGTTGGTGTTGTACCGTCCCGCGTCGGATCCCAAAAAACGCAAGATCGAACTTCCGGCGGAAAAGAAACGCAAATGAGCCGCATCGGAATTTTCGGGGGTACCTTTGCTCCCTTCCACAAGGGTCACCAAGAGGCGCTGAACGCCTTTCTCCGCCTTACCAAGCCCGATTTGTGTTTGGTAATTCCTTCGGGAACACCGCCCCATAAAACCAAGTCGCTTCTGTTCACCGACCGTCAACGGTTGGAAATGACCAAAGCCGCCTGTGAGGGCATAAAAACCGTCTCCGTGTGCGATTGGGAACTTCAAAAAGAGGGGCGTAGTTACACGTGCGAAACCTTACAATGGTTGCGGCAACAACATCCCCACGACCAACTGATTCTGTACGTGGGGTCGGATATGCTTTTGACCCTGCAGGATTGGTACCGACCCGAAGAAATTTTTTCTTCGGCGGAAATTATTGCCTTCTCCCGCACGGGGCAGGATTTGGAAAAACTCTGCGACCATGCGAAACGATTGAAAAAATCCTTTCCAAATGCGCAGATCACCGTATTTCCCCAAGAACCCTTTGTGGTATCGTCCACGGAAATTCGGGAAAAATGGATAACGGGAGAATCGGTCTCTGCCTTGGTTCCCCCGGCGGTAGACGAATATTTGACGCTGATTCGGTACGAAGAATTCCTGAAAGGACGCCTTTCGGAACACCGACTGAAGCATTCCCTCGGCGTTATGAAACAGGCGGAAGAATTGGCAAAGATCCACGGAGCAAACGTGGCAAAAGCCCGCATTGCCGGCCTTCTGCACGACATGACCAAGGAATTTTCAAAGGAAGAACATTTTCGCCTTTTTGAAAAATACCGTTACCCCTTGGACGAAAATCTGAAAACCAACCGCAATTTGTGGCACGCCCACTCTGCCTCTTTGGATATTACCGAAAGCTTGGGAATCCGCGATGAAGAAATCGCCTCTGCCATTCGGTATCATACCACGGGGAAGGCGGACATGACGCCTTTGGAAGCGATCCTTTATATTGCGGATCTCACCGACGAGACACGGGATTACGACGACGTGGATTTTTACCGAACCTTGGCTCGGGAAAACTTGGAAAAAGCCGTGCTCGTTGCCCTGTGTTGGTGCAAAAACGACGTGGAACAACGGGGATTTGAAGTGCACGAAGACATGATTAACGCTATTTCCTTTTTGGAACAAAAATTCCCCCATGTCACCGAAGAAAGCGAAAAGAAACGATTGAATTACCCCACGAAAGGATAAACACTATGGAAAACACGTTAAAAACCATCGTAAAAGCCTTGGACGAAAAGAAAGCCGTGGATATTAAAGTCTTAAAGATCGACGATATCACCTCTCTTTGCGACCATTTCATCATCTGTAACGGAACGTCCACCACTCACGTAAAGACCTTAGCGGACGAATGCGAAGTTGCCACCGACAAGATCGGCGTAAAGATCCGCAGTCGGGAAGGCATGGACGCCGGCAGTTGGATTTTGTTGGACTACGGCGACGTCATCGTTCACATTTACAATAAAGACACCCGTCTTTTCTACAGCCTGGAAAAGGTTTGGAAGGACGGCATTGAACTTGAAATCAACGACCTTTTGGAGGATTAAGCATATGGAATACAATTTTTCCGAAATTGAAGCCAAATGGCAACGGAAATGGGAAGAAAGCGGAGCCTTTCACGCCGACGACCTTTCCGACAAAAAGAAATTTTACGCCTTGGTAGAATTCCCCTATCCCAGCGGTGCGGGAATGCACGTAGGTCATATTAAGGCATACTCGGGTTTGGAAGTCATTTCCCGCAAGCGGAGAATGGACGGCTATAACGTCATGTTCCCCATCGGGTTTGACGCCTTCGGGCTTCCCACGGAAAACTACGCCATCAAAACCGGAACCCACCCCCGCAACGTCACCGATACCAACATTAAAAACTTTACTTCTCAGTTAAAGAGAGTGGGATTCTCCTTCGATTGGTCGCGGGTCATCGACACCACCGAGGAAGATTACTACAAATGGACCCAATGGATTTTCCTGAAGATGTTTGAAAACGGTCTTGCCTTCCGGGATAAGACCCTGGTCAACTACTGTCCTTCCTGTAAAGTGGTTCTCTCCAACGAGGACTCTCAGGGCGGAAAATGTGACATCTGCCACAGCGACGTCATTCAGAAATCCAAGGACGTTTGGTATCTGCGAATTACCGAATACGCAGACAAACTCCTCAACGGCTTGGACAAAGTCGATTACTTACCCAACGTAAAAATGCAACAGGTGAATTGGATCGGAAAATCCACCGGTGCTTTCGTCAATTTCTCTCTGAAAGATACCGACGAGACCTTGCGCATCTACACCACCCGTCCCGACACCTTGTTCTGCGTAACCTTTATGGTTATGGCGCCCGAACACCCCTTGTTGGACAAGTACCGTGACCGCATTTCCAATGCCGACGCCTTGGACGCCTACCGCACCGAGTGTGCCAAGAAAACCGAATTCGAGCGCACGCAATTGGTCAAAGACAAGACCGGCGTTTGCATCAACGGACTTTCCGCCATCAATCCCGTCAACGGAAAAGAAATTCCTATCTACGTTGCCGATTACGTCATGATGGGCTACGGCACCGGTGCCATTATGGCGGTTCCCGCCCACGACGAAAGAGACTACGCCTTTGCCAAAAAGTTCGGCATTGACATTATCGAGGTCATCAAGGGCGGAAATATGGAAGAAGGTGCCTACACCGGAGACGGTGAAATGGTGAATTCCGACTTTTTGAACGGCATGACCAACAAGAAAGACTCCATTGAAAAAATGGCGGCTTGGCTGTCCGAAAAGGGCATCGGCGAAAAGGGCGTTCAGTATAAGATGAAGGATTGGGCGTTCAACCGTCAGCGGTATTGGGGCGAACCCATTCCCATCGTTCATTGTCCTCACTGCGGTATGGTGGGCGTTCCTTACGAAGAATTACCTCTGAGACTTCCCAAAGTAGAAAACTTTGAACCCGGCTCCGACGGAGAATCGCCTTTGGCAAAGATTCCCGAATACGTCAACTGCAAGTGCCCCAAGTGCGGCGCCGACGCCAAGCGAGAAACCGACACCATGCCTCAATGGGCGGGCTCTTCTTGGTACTTCCTGCGGTACATTGACCCCAACAACGCGGAAGCCTTGGCAGACCCCGAAAAATTGAAGTATTGGCTGCCCGTGGATTGGTACAACGGCGGCATGGAACACGTGACCCGTCACATGATCTACTCCCGCTTCTGGCATCATTTCCTGTGCGACCAAGGCATCGTACCCACGGAAGAACCTTATGCAAAACGCACCGCTCAAGGTCTGATTTTGGGACCCGACGGCGATAAGATGAGTAAATCCAAGGGCAACGTGGTAGACCCCAACGACGTAGTCAACGTCTTCGGTGCCGACGTGTTGCGCCTGTACGTTCTGTTCATGGGCGATTACGAAAAAGCCGCTCCTTGGTCGGAAAGCAGCGTCCGCGGTTGTAAACGGTACGCAGACCGCGTTTGGAACCTCATGGAAAACGTCACCGATTCCATGGAATACTCTCCCGATTTGGAATCTGCGTTCCACAAGACCATTCGCAAGGTCACTTCGGATATTGAAAACATGAAGTTCAACACCGCCATCGCCGCTTTGATGACTCTGATGAACGACATTTCCGCAAAAGGAAGCATTACCAAGGGCGAATTGAAGACTTATTTGACCCTTTTGAATCCCTTTGCCCCCCACATCACCGAAGAAATGTGGGAACTTTCGGGCTTTGAAGGCATGATGGTTACCGCACCCTGGCCGGAATACGACGAGGCAAAAACCGTGGATAAGGAAATCGAAGTTCCCGTTCAGGTCTGCGGAAAACTTCGTTCCGTTCTGAAGATTGCCGCCGACGCCGACAAGGACACCATTCTTGCCGCCGCCAAGGCAGACCCCAAGGTACTTCCCTACGTCGAGGGAAAGACCGTGGTCAAGGAAATCTTCGTTCCCGGCAAAATGGTTAACCTCATTGTAAAATAAGAATTCTCAAAATAAATGGAAAGGAGGAACCCTATGCCCACCCTTTCGGGAATTATTGACAAAGTCATTTACAAAAATTCCGAAAACGGCTATACCGTAGCCGTGTTGGAAACTCCCGATGGGGAGATCACGGTAGTCGGACTTTTGCCCCTGGTGGCGGAAGGCGAACAGATCGAGGTCGAGGGCGAATACAAACTGAATCCAAAACACGGACAACAGTTTGAGGTTTCTTCCTTTCTCAGCCGTCTTCCCGTAGAAGAAACGGCGATTTTGCGCTATTTATCCTCGGGAATCGTCAAGGGCGTGCGTACCAAAACCGCAAAACTTTTGGTGGACGCCTTTGGCCCCAACACTTTGGATATTATTGAAAACGATCCCGAACAGTTGGTGCAAATTCGTGGCATCTCCCCCGAAAAAGCGGAAAAAATCTCCCAAAGCATGAAGGAGACCGTGGGCGTCAAAACCATTTTACTGTATTTTCAGCAATTCGGCATGACCCCTTCCGTCGCGTTTAAAATCTACAAACAATTCGGATTACGTGCCTACGATTTAGTACGGCAAAATCCCTACCGCATCTGTGAAATTCAGGGAGTCACCTTTGAAAAAGCCGACCGCATGGCGGAACAAATGGGCTTTGACCGAACGTCGGATTTCCGCTTAAAAGCGGGCATCGAATACATACTCAACCAAAACCTTTATAACAACGGTCATACCTTTATTCCCAAGCAAAAACTGATTCCCCTGGCGGCGGAATTTCTCGATACCGACCGAGAAACAGTGGAAAACAGCATCGACGAAATGTGTGCGCCCGGAGGGGATTTGCAGTACGTTCCCAGCATCGGGAACACCGACGGCATATATCTGCGTTGGGTCTACGACAGTGAACGAAACATTACCAACCGCGTCCTGTTGGCATCTCGGTTGGGAAGTGATTATCCGGGAAATTTTAACAAAGACATTGCCCGCATTGAACGGGATTTGGACATTACCTTTGATGAAAAGCAACGGCGTGCCGTCAAGGAATCCTGTTGCCATCAAATGATGATTCTCACCGGCGGCCCCGGCACGGGAAAAACCACCACCCTCAACGGAAT
>JAZSJP010000027.1:0-1824 GCA_045534395.1 Eubacteriales bacterium
GGCACGTTTGATCTCTTCGTTAACACGATTCTGCTTAAAATTCGATCCCATTACAGGTCCTTTCCGGAAGACAGTCAGTTCTTGACTTCTTCCATCAGATAGGCTTCGATTACGTCGCCTTCCTTAACGTCATTATATTTATCCAATCCGATACCGCATTCAAAGCCTTCTGCAACTTCCTTGGCATCGTCCTTGAAACGTTTCAAAGAGTAAATCTTCCCTTCATAAACTACGATACCGTCACGTACCAAGCGGACGGAAGCGGAACGAACGATCTTCCCATCCTTCACATAACATCCGCAGATGGTACCGACGCCGGAAACACGGAAAGTCTGACGGACTTCCGCATGACCGAGAACGTTTTCGATAAACTTGGGAGCAAGCATACCCTTCATGGCTGCTTCCATCTCCTCCAAGCAATCATAGATAATGCGGTAGAGACGAATATCGACCTTTTCCCGTTCTGCTTGTGCACGGACGTTGGCATCGGGACGGACGTTAAAGCCGATAATGATGGCGTTGGACGCCTGGGCAAGCATAACGTCGGATTCGGTAATACCGCCGACGGCATTGTGAATGACTTTCACTTTGACTTCATCGTTGGAAAGTTTGAGCAAGGAAGAGCGAACCGCTTCCACGGAACCCTGAACGTCGGCTTTGACGATAAGATTCAGAGTCTTGACGTCTCCGGTCTGAATCTGAGAGAACAACTCATCGAGAGAGACCTTCGCACGATCTTGGAAGGTTTCCTGTTTTTGCTCAAATTTACGTTTTTCCACCAATTCACGAGCCATCTTTTCATCTTTGACCACTTCGAATTGGTCACCTGCTGCAGGAACGTCGGAAAGACCGATAATTTCCACGGGAGTGGAAGGACCGGCTTGCTTAATGCGCATGCCCTTGTCGTTGGTCATGACGCGAACGCGACCCACGGAAGCACCTGCCACGAGAACATCGCCGGAATGGAGCGTACCGTTGCTGATCAAAACCGAAGCAACAGGTCCGCGGCCTTTGTCCAATTTGGCTTCGATAACAGTACCCTTCGCTTCCCGGTTGGGGTTTGCTTTCAGGTCAGCAACTTCGGAAACCAACAGAATCATTTCCAAAAGTTGGTCGATTCCTTCGTGTTTCACGGCAGAAACCGGAACACAGATAACGTCACCGCCCCATTCTTCAGGAACCAATTCGTGTTCCGTCAACGCCTGCAGGACTCGGTCATAGTTTGCGGTGGGTTTATCCATTTTATTTACGGCAACGATAATGGGAACATTTGCCGCTTTTGCGTGATTGATGGCTTCTACCGTCTGAGGCATGATACCGTCGTCGGCAGCAACGACGATGATAGCAACGTCTGTTACCATGGCACCGCGGGCGCGCATAGCGGTAAAAGCGGCGTGTCCGGGAGTGTCAAGGAAGGTAATATCATGATCGTTAACGTGAATACTGTAAGCACCGATGTGCTGAGTAATTCCGCCGGCTTCTCCGGCAGTTACGTTGGTATTGCGAATGGCGTCCAACAGAGACGTTTTACCGTGGTCAACGTGTCCCATAACTACGACGACGGGAGGACGGTTTTCCAATTCGGACAATTCGTCCTCATGGTCGTTAAAGAGTTGTTCTTCGATGGTAACGACAACTTCGTGTTCCACCTTGCAGCCAAGTTCCATTGCCACAAGAGCGGCGGTATCGTAATCGATAACATCGGAAAGAGATGCCATAACGCCAAGCTTAATAAGCTGCTTTACGACTTCTGCGCCGGTCTTTTTCATTCTCTGGGCAAGATCGCCTACGGAAATAGCATCGGGAATCTGAACTTTGACAGGG
>JAZSJP010000021.1:0-14529 GCA_045534395.1 Eubacteriales bacterium
ATCACCAAAGAACGCCGCCCCGATCTCTACCGCGCCTACGTCAAAAAGGAAGAACGGAAAGCGGAAAAGATCCGAAAAGAAAAATTGCGCATCGAAAAAGAAAAATATCTGCAATGGAAAGCCAAACGGGAAGCGTTGAAAAAAGCACAGGAAAATTGAAGATTCCCCCGAAGAGAAAAACTCTTTCGGGGGATTTTTTTGCTCTCCTATTGAAATTGTTTTAAAAATATGATATACTATAATATAGTTGAGGAACAGGAGACTTGTGCCATGAACGTATTGCAAAACGTTGCCCCCGAACGGGTACTGCATTATTTTGAAAATCTTTGCGCCATTCCCCACGGGTCGGGAGACACCGACCGCATCAGCGCCTATTGTGTCCAAGTTGCCCAAGGGTTAGGATTGGACGTCACGCGAGACCACCTGAATAACGTCATTATCAAAAAGCCCGCGTCCAAGGGATACGAGACCCACGAACCGGTCATCCTTCAAGGACATTTGGATATGGTCTGCGAAAAAGATCCCGACTGTGACTTAAATTTTTCCACCGACGGTCTGCGCCTTGAAGTGGACGGGGATTGGATTTACGCAAAAGGCACCACCTTGGGCGGAGACGACGGCATCGCCGTTGCCATGGCGTTGGCGGTTTTGGAAGACGAAACCCTCTCTCACCCGCCCATCGAGGCAGTTTTTACCACCGATGAAGAGACCGGAATGTACGGTGCGGAAGGCATCGACGTTTCCGGATTAAAGGGAAAGCTGCTGTTGAATATCGACTCGGAATGCGAAGGCGTTTTGACGGTCTCTTGTGCCGGTGGTGCTCGTGCTGAAATTACGCTCCCTTTGACCCAAGAAGAAAACACCCTTCCTTGCAAAACCGTAGTGTTTCACGGACTTCAGGGGGGACACAGCGGCGTTGAAATTGACAAAGGACGCGTAAACGCCGATATTTTGATGGGCAAATTTTTAAAAGAACTGCCCGATTCCTGCCGCGTGGTAACGGTCTTCGGGGGAACCAAAGACAACGCCATTCCCGGCCGCAGCCAATGTACCTTGGCAACGGATTTGGATCTGTCGGACTTGATTGCCGATTTTGTTGCCGCAAACCGTATTGACACCGACCCGGGGCTGACGGCAGATTATACCGACGTCCCCACGGCACCCGCTTGTTACGACACCGCGTCTACCCGCCGCATTGCGGAATTTCTCACCACCGTCCCCAACGGAATTCAAACCATGAGCAAAAATATTGAAGGCTTGGTACAGACGTCTCTGAATTTGGGGCAGCTGCATTGCCACGAAAGGCATTTGATTGCAACTTTCTCGGTACGCAGTTGCGTGGGTGCAGAGAAAAAGGATTTGTTAAATCGACTGAGCGACATCGCCCTTTCCTTGGGCGGAACCTTTGATTCTCACGGAGATTATCCCGCGTGGGAATACAAGGAAGATTCTCGCCTGCGCAACGTCATGACCCGAATTTATCAGGAATTGTTCGGAACATCTCCCGTGGTGGAAGCCATTCACGCGGGATTGGAATGCGGATTTTTCTGTGATAAAATCCCCGGCCTCGACGCCGTTTCCTTTGGCCCCGATATTCAAGAAATCCACACGCCCAGAGAACGCCTGAGCATCTCTTCCGTACAACGCACCTACGAATATCTCTGCCATATTTTGAAAGAATTGTGAGGCGCTTTATGACCGTAACCCAACGTTTTTTGAAGTACGTTTCCTTCGACACCCCCTCGGACAAAGAAAGCCAAACCATTCCGTCCACCCCGCAACAAAAAGTTTTGGGCGCCTATTTGGCAGACGAGTTGAAATCCGTCGGTTGTGCCGACGCGTATATGGACAAATTCGGCTACGTCTACGGAAATTTACCCGCCACCAAAGGATATGAAGATTTGCCGTCCTTGGGCTTGATTGCCCACATGGACACCTCGCCTACCGTCAGCGGAAATAAGATTCAGGCACGCATCGTCAACTATGGAGGTGGAGACCTTCCCTTGGGTGCGTCGACCCTCTCCCCCGCCGATTATCCCTATTTGAAACATTACGAGGGACAAGATTTAATCGTCACCGACGGAAGCACCTTGTTGGGCGCCGACGATAAAGCGGGCATTGCCGAAATCGTACAAGCCTGCGCAGAAATGACGGCAAATCCCCAACGTCCTCACCGCGCCGTCGCCGTCTGCTTTACGCCCGACGAAGAAATCGGACGGGGTGCGGACAAGTTTAATCTCAAAGAGTTTCCTGCCAAAGTTGCCTACACCGTAGACGGTGGCGAGTTGGGAGAGATTGAATACGAAAACTTCAACGCCGCTTCGGCGGAGATTGAAATCTTCGGAATCAACATTCACCCGGGTTCCGCAAAAAACAAGATGAAAAACGCGTCCCTTTTGGCGGCGGAATTCATCACCCGTCTTCCCCCGGCGGAGACCCCCGCCCACACGGAAGGATACGAAGGCTTTTACCATCTCTGCGGCATGTCGGGAGACGAAAGCCGTGCCAAACTGCACTACATTATCCGAGACCACGACAAAACCTCTTTTGAGGCTCGCAAAAAATTCATGTTGAATCTGACGGAGTACCTCAATTCCGTCTACGGAAACGGCACTTTCGTTGCCACGGTAAAAGACAGTTACTACAACATGAAAGAAAAAATACAGGACCATTTGTATTTAATTGAAAACGCAAAATCCGCCATGGAAGCCGTGGGCGTCACGCCCAACGTAGTTCCCATTCGGGGCGGAACCGACGGTGCGCGGTTATCCTACGAGGGTCTCCCCTGTCCCAACCTGTCCACCGGCGGATTGAATTTCCATTCTATTCATGAATTTATCCCCGTTCAATCCTTGGAAAAAATGGTAGAAGTTCTTTTGGAACTAACCAAAGCGTAAGGAGAATTTTATGAAACCCCTTTGTTTTTCTGAAAATTTCAAACGATTGCGTTCCGACAACGGACTGACGCAAAAAGCCGTGGCACCCTTGCTGAAGGTCTCTCCCAGCACCGTATCCCTTTGGGAAAGCGGCAAGGCAATGCCTTCCGTAGAACAAGCGCTGACGGCGGCGGAATTGTTCGGTCTTTCGGTGGAAGAATTGTTTTTCGGAGACGCTCTCCCACCCGAATCGAAGACGGGCATGGAATCTCTGACCGAATTGTATAAAATCGGCTCGGGACCCTCTTCTTCCCATACCATGGGACCGGAAAAAGCGTGCCTGATTTTCAAAGAACAAAATCCCACCGCCGACCGCTTTGCCGTAACCCTTTACGGCTCCTTGGCAAAAACCGGTGAAGGACACGGAACCGACCGTGTCATCGTCAAAACCCTTGCGCCCCTTCCTTGCAAAATCACCTTTGACCCCGTTACGGGAAATCTTCCTCACCCAAACACCATGGAATTGGCGGCGTATCGGGGAGAAGACGAACTTGCCCGCACTCGGGTATTCAGCGTGGGGGGCGGGGCCATTCTCTTTGAAGGGGAAACCACACCGCAAGAAAACCGCATTTATCCCCACTCGACCTTTAACGAGATTGCCGCATATTGTAAATCCGAGGGATTACGGCTGTGGGAGTACGTCTACCGCACCGAAGGGGAAGGCTTCCGTGAATACCTGATGACCGTTTGGACTGCCATGCGCCGCTCCATTGCCGCAGGTCTGGAAGACGACGGGATTTTGCCCGGCGGGTTGAACGTGCACAAAAAAGCAAAGCATTTATACAATCTGCAACACGTGGACGAAACGGCGGAGACGCGAACAAACCGTCTCTTTTCCGCCTACGCCTTTGCCGTGGGAGAACAAAACGCGTGCGGTTGTCGCATCGTTACCGCTCCCACTTGCGGTGCCGCCGGCGTCCTTCCTGCCGTTCTGTATTTTCAGCAGAAAAAAGGCGGATATACCGACGAAGAAATCTGCCGCGCCCTTGCCACGGGGGGATTGATCGGAAATCTGATTAAGACCAACGCGTCCATTTCGGGGGCGGAATGCGGTTGCCAAGCGGAAGTCGGTTCTGCCTGTGCTATGGCTGCGGCGGCTTTGGCGGAATTGTTGGACCTCTCCTTGGACAAGATCGAATATTCCGCGGAAATTGCCATCGAACATCATTTGGGACTGACCTGTGACCCCATCTGCGGTCTGGTGCAGATCCCCTGTATCGAGCGAAACGCCGTAGCGGCAATGCGCGCCATCAACGCCGTCAACCTTTCGTCTTTTTTGAGCGACACCCGAAAGATCTCTCTGGACAAGGTCATTGTCACCATGCGAGAAACGGGCAGAGACCTGAATCGCCAATATCGGGAAACGTCCGAAGGAGGCTTGGCAAAAATACGTCTTCACTAATTTCATAAAACGCAAAATCCGGCTCCCCATTGGGGAGCCGGTTACTGATGTTCTTTTGTTTTAAAGGACCAATCCACCGTTGGGGGCGATGACCTGTCACGCCAAATACGAGGCGGCGGGGGTGGTGAGCCAATGAACCACCTGCGCCACTTCGCCGGGAGTTCCCAAACGTCCGAGAGGCGTTTCTTCCGCAAGGTTTTCCAAGGTTTCTTGAGATAATTGGGCATTCATGTCGGTGGCAATGACCCCGGGCGCCACGCAGTTGACCCGAATACCCGAGGGCCCCACTTCCTTTGCTAGGGCTTTGGTCAGACCGATGATCCCCGCTTTTGCGGCGGAATATGCAACTTCGCAAGAGGCCCCGACTTGTCCCCACATGGAAGAAATATTGACAATTTCCCCCTGATGCTTGGCAATCATATCGGGGAGAACCGCTTTGGTGCAACGGAAGGTACCCCCCAAATGAGTCTGCATCATGCCTTCCCAATCTTCTTCCGATAGGTCCTGAAAAAGAGAGAATGCGGCAATGCCGGCATTGTTGACCAGGACGTCAAAGGTCGGCAAATCAGCGAAGGCTTTTTGGACAGCGGCAGGGTCGGAGACGTCGCATTGCACGGCAACAGCACCGGTTTCGGCAGCAAGCGCCGTGGCGGCGGCGTGATTTTTCCGATAAAAGAAATAGACGGTATCTCCGGCAGCGGCAAATTGACGAACACAGGCGGCGCCGATGCCTCGGCTTCCGCCGGTAATTAAAACGGTTTTCATATCAAAGCACCTTTTCTAATTGGGTAATGTGAGAAATTTCCGCGTCAATGCGCAGATTTTCGGGGCGAGGCGCACCGTCGGCATTGACCCAACAGGTATGCAAAGACGCCTGATTTCCGCCCAAAATATCTCCCGAAAGGGAATCTCCGACAATCATGGTTTCTTCTCGCTTCAGATGGGGGCAGTCGGAAAAGATACGGTCAAAAAATTCCGGCGCCGGCTTGGCGTATCCCACGTCTTCGGAAATATAAATCCCCTTGACAATCTGCGGAAATTCCGTTTGTTCCATGCGAGGGGTCTGCACGTGTTTCAGTCCGTTGGTGACGATATACAGATTATATTTTTTTGCCAATTTTCGACAAAAATCTTCGGCACCTTCGTAGGGAAAGGCGTACTTGCTCAAATTCCCCTCGTAGGTTTTGGTGGTCAAGACGGCGTCGCCTTCGATACCCAATTCGGCGAAGGTATTTTCAAAGCGGCGCACCTTTAATTGGTCTCGGGAAATCTCACCCCGCTCCAACGCTTTCCAGCAGGCGTCGTTGTGACGGTGATAGACGGCGTGGGTGTGGGCGTCGTAGGGATAATTCAACGTCGAAAACGTTTCTTCCAACGCCGCTTTTTCGGAGCGGTTAAAGTCCAATAAAGTTCCGTCGGCATCCAAAAGCAAGGTTTTGATGCGGGGTTTTATCACGGCGGATTTGAGTGACAAAATCACACCTGCAACGAACACCGTAAGAAGAGAAACGATGGTTAATACGTAATACCAAGGCATAAATTTCTCCTAAAAAAGGGAGCGAACGGGTCGCTCCCTATGAAATTAAAGGGTTTCCAAAAGATCCGATGCACGGTCGAGGGAATCGCCTTCAAACAATTCCACCAAACCGCTGTCGCATTGACGGGCAAAATCGGGATCCAAGGGAATCTTGGCAAGAACGGGAAGAGAATACTCCTCGCTGACACGGTCAATATGGCTTTCCCCAAACAGTTCAATGCGTTTTCCGCAATCAGGGCAGTTGAGGTAACTGTAATTTTCGATGAGTCCCACAATGGGAATGTTCATCTTATTTGCCATGTTAACCGCTTTTGCAACGATCATAGAAACCAGATCTTGAGGAGAGGTGACAATAACAATGCCGTCCACGGGCAAGGATTGGAAGACCGTCAAAGGTACGTCGCCGGTTCCCGGGGGCATGTCCACGAACATATAATCCACGTCGCCCCAAATGGTATCGGTCCAAAATTGAGTCACGGTTCCGGCAATAACGGCACCCCGCCAGATAACGGGCGTGGTCTCGTCGGGAAGCAGAAGATTGGTGGAAACCACGGAAATACCGGTTTTGGTACGAGCGGGATACATTCCCATGTCATCGCCCTGAAGAGGTCCTTTGAGCCCAAACAATTTGGGAATGGAAGGACCGGTAATATCCGCGTCGAGGACGGCGGTTTTATATCCCTTGCGGTTCATCAAAACGGAGAGCATGGCGCTGACGGAAGATTTTCCCACGCCACCTTTCCCGCTGACGACGGCAATAACTTTTTTTACGTTGCTCATTTCATGGGGCTTTGCTTTGAGGCTTTCCGCTCCGCCGCAATTCTGCCCACAGGTTTTACAATCGTGCGTACAACCCATATATCATTCCTCCTAAGGATTCGTATTCTACCAATTATGATACCACACCCAAAGAGAAAAGTCAAGAGAAAATCAAAAATATCAAAAAAGATTCGCCAATTTTCCCTTGACAGAAGACTTTTTTGGTGCTACAATAGAAGAAATCGGAAAGGAGGCGCTTATGGAAAAGAATATTTTATGGGAACCTGTAGGAAATATTTGCGCCTTTTCCGGATATCGGCCGTCGAAATTGCCCTTTTCTTCGGAATCCGACCCTGCCTGCCTTCTCTTAAAACAACGGCTCGCCGACGAAATTTACGCTTCGGTTCAACAGGGATATACGGATTTTGTCTGCGGCATGGCCTTGGGCACCGATACGTGGGCGGCGGAAGCAGTATTGGAGATTCAAAAAACCTTGGTCGAAATCAAACCGGTACGCCTACACGCATATCTTCCCTTCCCCGGACAGGATCAGCGGTGGAACGCCCGGAGCCGACGGCGCTACCGTGAAATTTTAGATCGGTGCGATTCCGTCACCGTCACTTCCTCCCAATATTTACCTGACTGCATGGAACGGCGCAACCGCGCCATGATCCATCGGGCAGAAAAACTGATTGCCGTCTTTGACGGAAAAAGCGGAGGGACCAAAAAAACCATTCAAATGGCTCACGAAAAAGGAATTGAAATTCGAATCTTGTCCCCCGTTCCGCCCCAATACAAACCGCATTCCTCGGACGACACCGTAGAATCCGACGGTCAAATAAAATTATTTTTTTAACATACGATAAACGAGGCACTTGCAGTAGCAAGTGCCTCGTTTTGTTTTAAATTATTCTACCAAACCGGAACGTTCGATACTCTGAATGAAGTACCGTTGTGCAAAAAGGAATACGATCAACAGGGGAAGAATAATCAAAAGGCAAGCCGTATCGTTGATCGCCATTGCCTGAACCTCGTCCTTCATAGAAGCTGCAACGTTAGAGGCTTTGTTGGCGAGAATTTCCAGCTTCGGCAACAACATGCTGTTGTAAGTGGTATCGGTCCACTGCCAGGTAAAGCTGAACAAGAATACGGTGATCATCATGTTTGCCGCATTGGGTAGCATAATGGAGAAGAAGGTGCGGAAGAATCCTGCGCCGTCAATGTAAGCAGAGTTTTCCAATTCCTTAGGCAATCCGCGGAAGAACTGACGCATCAGGTAGATGTAAAGTCCGTTCTTCAAACCTAAGCCCAAAGCAGACAAAACAACCAAGGGCCAATAGGTGTTGATCAAACTTACGTCGGAACCCATAAAATGGGAGAATCGCACGAACAAGGGCAACTGAATGGTTTGCGAGGGAATCATCAAGGTCAAAAGAACCATCACAAAGAGAAGGTCTCTTCCCTTAAACTTAAACCGTGCAAAACCGTACCCAACCACACTTGCAACAAACAATTGGAACACAGCAACGATCAAAGAAAGCAACGCCGTATTGAAAAATGCCGTCCAATAGTTCATATTCAGCATGGCGCGTTCGATAAAGTACGTAGAACCCTGACGGGGAATGTACATTACCGTATTGTCCACGATATCCTCGGTGCTGGAGAAAGCAACGACAAACTTAACTAAGAAGGGATAGAGAATCATGTAGGAAATACCGACGATAATAATGAGTCGAAGGATAATCCAAACCAATTTTCCCAAACCGTTCAAGTTCAGATTGCGCCGTTTCCAGGTCTCCCAATCAACCTTTTCTCTTTGAACCTTGTTTCCGGAACGCATTTCCGCAAGGAAGGATTTCTTACCGTTGGAGGGGAAGAATTTTTCTTTCAAATCAAGAACAAAGGTCTTTGCTTTCAGAAAAAGCTCTTTTATTTTATCCATAATTCCCTCCTTAATCCTGATAAACGATCAACTTATTGACCAGCAAATAAACAACGCCTACAAAGAGCAACAGCAAGATCGTATACATCCACGAAAATGCCGACGCCATGGAATAAGTAGTAACGTTTTCATAATACTTGGCAATATAGGAGATAGTTTCATTGTCCACGCTGGTAAACAGGTCGATAACCGTATAAAGAAGGTTAACCAAAATCAGAGGAGAGATCATGGGGAAAGAGATCTTCCAGAACACTTCCCACCCGGTAGCGCCTTCTACCTTGGCGGCTTCGTACATGTTAATGGAAATGGACTGCAAGCCGGACAAGAAGATCAGCATCTGAACCCCGGAAGAGGTGATAACCGAATACAATCCTTCAATGGCGGTAGATACTACCGTTGCCAAACCGGAGCTGCCCAAGGCGGAAAGAACCATAGCTTCAATTTCCATGGAATTAAATCCGACGGCACTTGAGCCCACGTCCAACTTGGAACCGCTGGTGTATTGATCCTGCATACTGGAAATGTTATCGAAGTAGGTAACGATACCGGTGGACAGAACCACGGGAATAAAGAAGATCACGCGAGCAATGGATCTGCCTCTGAAATTCTGATTCAGAATGTTTGCCATAAAGAAAGCAAAAATCAAAATGATAAAGATCTGAGGCAGCAGAGCAATGGTGGAAGAATATACCGTTTGGAGAAATCCGGTTTCCACAAACAGGGCGTCGTGATAATTCTGCCAACCGATATAGGCGTTCTTCTCACCGTACTGTCCGGCGTTTGCCATAAAGGAAAACTGAATGGACTGAATCAAAGACGGAATATAGATCAGAGCCAAGCCGAGAATGATCGGAGCGACGAAGATATAACCGAACAAACTCTTTTTACGTTCCAAAGAAAGTCTGAATTTTCTATCGGACTTTTTCACGGGCGCAGTTTCCTGAACTGCTACTGTTTTTTCAGCCATCTTCATCCCTCCTCCTTCATCATATTTTTAAATTCGTTGTAAGTAACGCTGATATAAGATTTTGCCTTAACAACGGAACCGTTCTGCAATTCCACGTCATGAGAATTGTAATTGACGATTACCACCTTTTTCGCGCCGTACACGGTAGCGAATACGCTGTCGCACGCCACGGGGACCTCTTCGGGATCTTCCGAAGTCTTCGGATAGAACGCCGTCAATTCCATATGGTCGGTGATGGGCTCGTTGACCACGTCGTTCAACTCTTTTGCTGCCTTTTTGTAAATTTCAACGGCACGTTCAAAGGTGGACGCGTAATTCAAAGAGAAGTAATTGTAGAATTCCGTATAGTCAAAGACAGAATCGTTTTCACCCATCCAACGGAAGGAGAAGGCAGAGCCGGTCTCCAACGCCAAGAGAAGGGCGGTTTCATAGTCCCCCGTCTTATTCAGGGGTTCCATGGAGTAGTTCACGTAACCGTGAAGCATAATTTGCGTAAAGGGAATGGAAGAAGCCGCCGTGAGATATTCACTGGACCCGGTAGGCAACTCAAAAATATGAGAGGCGTAATTCCAAGTATAGAAGTTCCCGGTAGAAACGGCAATCTTGTATCCGTCCTTCTTGAAGGTGTCCAAAATCGCCTTATGATCCTTTTCCGCCCACAGACGGGAAACGCCGTCTTTTTCCTTATAATTGGAGTGGATCTCTTTTCCCAAAGTTCCCAAGGCAATGGATTTATTTTCACGCAAAACCTTTTCAAAGGAAGCTTTGTAAGAATCCGCCATCTCCGCGGAAACGTTGGAAGAAACCAAGAGTTTTTCGGTCAGATCGTTGCGCAGAGAACCGTTGGCGTTCAAACGATCTACGATCTTCGCAGCAGAACGGTTCATACGGCGAGCCGCATCAGTAGATTCACTGAATCCGTTTCCGGTAGAGGTAACGTACAGGAACTCAACCGAGGGGAAGAATCCCATACCGTTATCATTGCAGTACTGAATCAAGGTGTTCAATTCACCCTTGGTTCCCATGCAATCCAACAATTCCAGATCCTTAGCAGAGACGTTGTTTTCTCCGCCGTTTGCCCAATAAGAATAGCGAGCAACAACGTTATTGACACCCGAATCCTTCAATTTGGAAAGAATTTCAAGGACTTGGTTGTAGGTCGTCAAAGGAGTTTTGGATTTTACGGGAACGCCGACGACGGTTTTGTTCATGTCAACGCAACCAATCAAATCCACGAAGAAGGGAAGCTCTTTTTCTTGGAGTTTCTCTTTGGGGAACATTCCTTTTTCCGTGAAATATTCTCTCAGATACGTAGCATATTCGGAATAGGTCATACCACCTTCCGTAAACAGATACTGAATCCGATATTCGCCGGTCACGTCATCTTTGGAAAGCAACAGACCGGAGCCCGTTTGATCACTTCCCATTCCGGCAGTCAGAGAGGTGGAATAGGTACGGTAATCACGTTCCGAATAAATCACTTCGTAGTTGATGGAAGAAACGGGATAGGAGATTCCCTGAATGGGACGGGCAACCACACTTGCCTGACCGGCCCCCTCTTCCAACAAAGCAATCACGCCGCCGCCGTTATAGGTCGTAGCGCTATCGTTAAAAATACCCCGATCAAAAATGATATAGGGTGCCAAGTTTTGCTCGGAATAGTCGGCGTCGTATCTCTTCATAAAGGATCCGTCGGCACCGTACACTCTTGCTTTGTACATAGCGGTTTCTAAGTTTCCGCTCACGGGAATGATAGCACCGGATCCGTCGGGAACGATCATATAACCGTCGGGATAAACCGCTTTCGTCGCACCCAGACCGCGATATACGTTTATCGTATACAGACGTTGTTTGGTAGGTCCGAGAATCAAAGAAAGATCCATATTGACCGAAAGACCGTTCTCGTTCAGAGACAGATCCACGGGAATGGTGTAAAGAACGGAACGTTCGGGACCTTGATAGTCCGCTTTTTCCATTTCGCGCTTTACGTCCTGTGCCGTAAATCCGATGGTTTCCATGATGGTCTTAATACGACCCTTTTGCTTGGTGGAAACCTTATCGTAAGAAATATACATGCTCATAACGTCAATGTGGGGGAAGGTTTCTTCAAAACGTTCTTTATCTTCCGCACTGAGGGCATGCTTCTTATCTTCCGGATTCGGCGTAATGAAGCGGTAGCAATCTTCCAACGTATCCAACGCCTTCAGATATTCCGCGTCGGTCAAGGTTCCGTCACGATACTTATCATCCAAGCCTTTCTTAATCACGTTGTCATACGTGTCTTGGGTAATAACCGGGGGGAACAAATCTTTATCGGGGTCGTTCCCGATGGTATAGATCAATCGAACGGAATCTTCTCCGGTCTTGACTACGTAGAAAGCACCCTTGCCTTCCTCGTAGCAGTTGTCGTAGAAGTTAAAGGAATAACGCTTACCGGAAGAGTCGTAGGCTTCCACTGCCAGGGGGGACGCAATCTGCGACTGCTGGCTGGCGCTTAAAGTCGTGCTGGGATCCCGGTCGGGGTTGGAATGGTAAGCGTAGCCCGTGTTCAAGTCCAAAACGGCAATGTCCGTGGTCTCAAAATCAATGTACAGTTCGTAATCATCATTTTGAAGAACCCGATACATATCCGTAAGACCGGTTGTGCTTCCCTTGCTTTTGCTGACTTTGGAGTATCCGGGAGGAGCCTTGTCATACAGAGGCTCACCTTCTTCGTCCACGATCTGCGGAGCATAAAGGATCTCTGCACCTTCTGCGGTCAGAAGTTTATTGATAAAAGCCTGACGAGCAGCATCGGAAACTTCATTGGACTCAAAGGAATCCAATCCGCAAGCGGAAAATGCCAGAGCAACGAGCAGAAAACTCGTCATTAAGAGGATCAGTTTTTTCGTCATAGATTTCATATCCTTCTCCTCCTTACTCATTCAGCCGGAAAATAATTTCCGTTCCCAGCTCTACGAAGAAATTGGAAACCTGTTGGAGCAGGAAGAAAATCAGAATTGCAACAAAGGCGATGACCGCCATCCCGAGGATGGTCAAAACCGTCGTTCCCAGCCCCTTACCCACGGAATACTGATGCACGGTAATCATGGCAAGGAACACAAAGGAGTAACCCCAAATCATTCCCAGGCTTCCCACAAAGTTAAAGATGCTGGCTTCCGAAGAAGAAAGGAAGTGGCTGAGAGGGATTTGAATCAAATTACAGATGGTAATGGGCAAAATGGCAAAACATGTTGCCATAAATACGTCGGACAACTTTCCGTCGCCGTCCATCAAAGACGAGAAACACCAATTGGAAACCGACCACAGAATGAAAGGCAATACGGTAGTGATCAAATAAATGGGAATATTCAACTCCAACTGTGCCGCCCGGTTTGCAAACAAATAACCCATAGTCTGGAACCGAAGCACGGCAGACAGCGCATAGAGAATCAACCATACGACAGCCGCCGAAAGGGAACGGCGCTTGGGATCGTTTTTCAAATCAAAGAAACCGTCAAAGGGATGGAATAAAATGTAGAAGGCGTAACCCATGCGTTTGACTGTTTCTTTCGTAGCGTTCCAAAGCTTCGGCAAGAATACTTTGATTGCATTCCAAAGGTCTGCCAAAATCTTGGAAACGTTAATGGATTTCTTTTCAGCCTTTTCCATTACTTCGCATCTCCTTTCGCTTGATTATACTTTTCTTGGGCAATTTTCTGTCTTGCCAACGCGGCGGCAAGTTTTGCAGCCTTTTCCTTTTTGCGCTTCTTCTGCTTGCGAACAACACTTAAAACGATGTATCCTGCAATCAGAACTCCGACGGCGCCGAAGATCAAGCCGAAGTATTGTTCCAACTCGTGAGTACGGATCGCCATATACGCAGTGGAATAGTTGGTTTTTTCGTTGGCACGGTCGTAATAGACCATGGCTTTTTCGTAGTGATCAAAGGAGGTCATGCCCATAGAATCTACTTGACCTTCCAAGAGTCTTGCCGCCAACTGCATTTCCGCATTCCCCAAACTGAGGTTTGCGATATACATATTGGAGTTATAGCTCAGAACGTCTTCCCAAAGAGGGATACAATCTGCCCAATACCCTGCAGAAGTTGCTTCCGCCGCTTTGTTAATGGCAAGGGTGTAGGGAGTTGCTTTAAATACGGTAATGGAATTGTTGATGGTATCGGAAACGTAAACGTAATTTCCGTTAATCTCCAAAGCAGACGCCATTTGGAACGTTCCGACGGAAGTGCCGATTCCACCGCAGATATACAAAAGGTTTCCGTCGTTGTCATAGGTGGAAAAGCGTCCCGTAGTTTGATCCAGAATGGTGTAACGTCCGCTTTCGTTGTCAATGGCAACGTCCACGATCTTGGGAGCGTAGTCCCGGATCATAGGCCAGGTCAGGTCTCCCATGGGCGCGGCAAGTCCCTTACGGCGAAGCATATCGGTACCGTCGGCAGAGAGTTTGCGAACAGGAGCGTGATTGGTGCTGACCGACCGAGAGGAAAGTCCCTTCACGGCAGCTTCTTCTAAGGCGGAAATCGTCGTGTAAATAAATCCGCGCGCGTCAATGGAGATACTGCTGTACTCCGTGGGAGTATAGGTCACCATTTGAGCCAACTGTTCTTCCGTGGCAAAGTTTCTCCAGATACGTTCCCCGAAGTTTACGATAACCTTGGGAGTTCCGAAGAATGCGTTAAAGGTTCCGTCGCTGGAAATCTGAACGACACCGCGATTGATTCCGTAACAAATCACCTGAACGTCACCGATATTGTCAACCACTAAGCGCGTGGGTTTAAAGAGATAATTCTCGCCCAAAACGGGGATCTTGATGGCCTGCAATACCTTGGAAACCTTTCCGTTGATATCGCAAGCAAGAATTCTCTGATTTTCCGTATCGGAAATGTAGATGGTACCGTCGTCGGTAACGAAAATACCTTGCGGAGCGTTTAAGGCATATTTGTTGGAAGTAACGACAACGATTTGCTCTTCCCCGTCTTCCCCT
>JAZSJP010000225.1:0-1931 GCA_045534395.1 Eubacteriales bacterium
AAAACAGAGATTCCAAAAAATACCACAGATCTGCCGTCACGAAGGGAGTAGGCTGATAATCAAAGAAGGGCAGGCTGATCCCTAAAGTTAAAAGCGCGTGTGCTAAAACGATACCGAACAACGCCGTAAAACAAACCGTAAAAAGGGATACTACAATTGAGGTACGGGAATGTCCGCTGATGATCTTATTGCGCACGGTACCGTAACTGAAATCTTTGCAAAGAATGATTCCGATTAACAGCGGTGCAATCAACCCTAAATTATTTCCGAAAGAAAAAGAACTAAAGAACTGACCTTTTGCCGAAATAAGACCGGATAAAACCTCCTGCGTCATGGGATCTTCGCCTGAGAACGCCATCAATACAATATACATAAGGGGCGTAATTACGGCGAAAACAACCGCCAAAATGCAGATAACGAGAAAGAGTTTATCTTGGAAGAGTTTTTTGAAATCCGATTTAATCAATCTTGTCATGCCCGTTTCCCTCCTATGGTTTTCAAATAATAATCCTCAAAGGTGGATTCGTGGCAATTAACGCTTTTTATGCAAATTCCCGCACCAATCACGGCGGAAAGCACCGCGTTCAGATCGACTTCCCCCGAAAAGCGGACGCCGTCGGGAATTCGGGAAAGAACATCTTTCGGCAAGAAATCCCAAAGGATCTCTTCCAATCCCTCGGGACGGTCAACCTTGATCTCCGTCGTTCGAGCCATCTCTTTTTGCAGTTGGTCGGCGGAAATTTCCTTAATAACGTGTCCTTTGGAAATAATACCGTATTTCGTTGCGACCAGCGACAGTTCACTGAGAATATGGGAAGAGATCAAGAAGGTAATATTTCGTTCCCGATTGAGTTTCAGAATCAGTTCACGGATCCCCACGATGCCTGCGGGATCGAGACCGTTCATGGGCTCATCCAAAATCAAAAATTCCGGATCACCCAAAAGGCACATGGCAATCCCCAACCGCTGACGCATTCCGAGAGAAAAATTTCCTGCATGCTTTTTTTCATGCAATAAATCGCCCAATCCGACCTCGTTGAGAGTTTCGGCGATTTTTTCGTCGGGATCAATTCCCAAGATCATGCACTGCATCTTGAGGTTGTCGTAGGCAGACATATTGGGATAAATGGACGGGCTTTCCACCACGGCACCCACCTTGCGCCGCGCCTGTTGAATCTCTTTGGAATCATGAGGAACGCCGAACAGCTCAAACCTACCCGAATACGGGAAAATCAGCCCCGTAATCAGGCGGATAACGGTAGTCTTCCCCGATCCGTTCTCCCCGACGAATCCGTAGATATCGCCGCGACAGATCGTCATGTCGGCTTGGTTTACAGCGATGTGACGCTTGTATTTTTTCGATAGTCCGAAGGTGCGAAGAACATAGTCCATGGAACTAACCCTTTCATCGAATTATTGGTATAAAGGCAAATATTGCAATATGATTATATCATATTTTCAGTAGAAAATCAATACCGTCGGAAGAAATTTTTGCTATTTGTGTGTGCGTTAACTTGAAACTTGTCGGTTTTTCTGATATGGTCGGGGAACTTGCCCGTCTCTGCGGAGACGGCGGGGTTCGGCTCTGGGTGTCCACAGGACACCCATTCACTCCCGAACCCGTTCAAGTCCCCTTTTTGAGGTTATCACATAAACAAAAAACAGAGATGGGATTACCCATCTCTGTTTTTGTTGGTGCGGTCGGGGGGACTTGCCCGTCTCTGCGGAGACGGCGGGGTTCGGCTCTGGGTGTCCACAGGACACCCATTCACTCCCGAACCCGTTCAAGTCCCCTTTTTGAGGTTATTACATAAACAAAAACAGAGATGGGATTACCCATCTCTGTTTTTGTTGGTGCGGTCGGGGGGACTTGCCCGTCTCTGCGGAGACGGCGGGGCTCGGCTCTGGGTGTCCACAGGACACCCATTCAC
>JAZSJP010000198.1:0-6308 GCA_045534395.1 Eubacteriales bacterium
AAATATCACAATATATTTCATTATACACTATATTTTTCATAATTGCAAGAGTTGTGATAAAAAAGTTTCAAATATGTAAAAAATAGAGGACGAAAACATGAAAAAGGAGAAATTTCGCAGGGGGATCGGTATCGTAATTGCCCTTTTGTGGGCGGTTGCCGCTTTTACCGTCCCCATTTTAAAGATTATGGCAGAAGAGCCGACGCCTGTAGTTGTCATAGATCCGGGACACGGGGGAACCGACGGCGGAGCGGTAGGAGACGACGGGACCGTTGAAAAGAACTTAAATCTGACCATCGCTCTCTTACTAAAAGAAAAATTGGAAGAAAAAGGGATTTCCGTCATAATGACCCGACAAACCGACGAAGATACCGACGGGTTGACGGGATTTCACAAACGGCAAGATTTGGAAGAGAGAGCAAGGTTAGGAAACGAATCGGGGGCGGATTGTTACGTCAGTATCCACATTAACGCTTCTTCCACCAGAAAAGATCAGGGATTTCAGGTATGGTACGGAAGCGGAAACTCCGACGGAGAACGCCTTGCAGCGGAACTTACCGAATCGGTGAAAAACGCCGCCATCTGCACCCGAATCCGCGCCGTAAAAGAAGTGCCGAAAACCCTTTATATTTTCAGAACCGTCACCATTCCCTGTGTATTGGTGGAATGCGGATTTATTTCCAACGCGGCAGATCTGCACAAATTGAAACAGGAAGCCTTTCGCAAGGATTTGTGTGACGCTCTTTGTAACGGAATCCTTTCTTATTTGAAGGGCATCAATTCCCGAATGACGTAATCGGAAACCAAAAATCCCTCGGCGGTCAGAGAAAAGCGATTGTCGGTCAATTTTGCGTAACCATGTTGACAGAGCATTTCCACAAAGGAATCTTTTTCGGAGGGAATCAATGCGCGGTCGATCCCATCGACCAAGCGAAGCCCCAAAAAAAGGGATTCCCGAAGAGATTCTTCTCCGTCGATACGCTCGTCAATTACGGGAGCCAACAAACCCTTTTGGGCACAATATTCCGCGGTATTTGCGGGAATATGATAACGAACCCCTTGATAATATCCCGAAGCACCGGGACCAAAGGCAAGGTATTCTCTCCCCTGCCAATAAGCGCTATTATGTCTCGCACGAAAGCCGGGTTTGGCAAAATTGGAGATTTCGTAATGCTCGTACCCGGCGGCGGCAAGGGTATTGTGAACCAAAAGATACATGGAGCGTTGCAACTCCTCGTGGACTTCCGAGATCCCTTGCAAACCGAAAGCGGAACCCGGTTCAATTTTTAACAAATAAACCGACAAATGCTCGGGAGACAAAGAAATCATTTGACGTAAATCTCGATTCAATTCCTCTTCCGTCTGTTCGGGCAATGCCGCCATGAGGTCCAGACTGATATTGGAAAATCCGGCGGAACGCAATTCTTTAAAAGCTTCTAAAGCGCGATTCTTGGAATGTAATCTTCCCAACGTTTTCAGATGGGCATCGGAAAACGTCTGTACACCCATACTGACCCGATTGACTCCCTGCACACGCCAAGTCTCGGCAAGATGGGGGGAAACGCTTTCGGGATTGCATTCCACGGTAAATTCTTCACAGGCGGACAAATCAAAGGTTTCCTTCAAGGCGGAGACCACGGTGATAAAATCACGCTCCGACAACAAAGACGGCGTTCCGCCCCCAAAATAGACGGTAGAAACCGTTTCTCCGGCGGCGGGACTGTTTCGAATTTGATTCGTCAAAGCCTTCGCATAGGAAGAAACCTCTCCGGTGGTTGCCGGAGAGGAATAAAAATCGCAATAATTACATTTTCGACGACAAAAGGGTACGTGCAGATACAACGAAAGACTACTCATCTAATTTCAGAACCGCCATGAAGGCTTCCTGGGGGACCTCAATGGTGCCCAACTGTCTCATGCGCTTCTTTCCTTCTTTCTGTTTTTCCAAAAGCTTCTTCTTTCGGGTAATATCACCGCCGTAACACTTTGCCAAAACGTCTTTCCGCATGGCACGAACCGTTTCTCTGGCGATGATCTTAGAACCGATTGCCGCTTGAATGGGGACTTCAAACAATTGGCGGGGGATATTTTCCTTCAACTTTTCGGTCAATTTCCGTCCTCGGGCATAAGCACGCTCCGAGGGAACGATAAAGGACAATGCGTCTACCACTTCTCCGTTGAGGAGAATGTCCAATTTTACCAAATCGCTCTTGACGTAGCGGGAGAATTCGTAATCGAGAGATGCATATCCCCGGGTACGAGCTTTAAGAGTGTCGAAGAAATCGTAAATAATTTCGTTCAAGGGCATATCGTAATGCAGATCGACCCGAGACGCGTCAATATACTCCATGGTCTTGAAGACGCCGCGGCGTTCTTTACAAAGATCCATAACCGTTCCAACGAATTCCGAGGGTGCGATGATGTCGGTCTTCACAATAGGTTCTTCCGCTTCCAAAATGGAACCGGGAGAAGGATAGTTTGTGGGGTTGTCAATGTATAAGGTACTGCCGTCAGCCATGGTCAAACGGTAGACGACGCCGGGGGCTGTGGTAATAAGGTCAAGATTGAATTCCCGCTCAATGCGTTCCTGCATAATTTCCATATGCAAAAGCCCCAAAAATCCGCAACGGAACCCAAAGCCCAAGGCAATGGAATGCTCCGGTTCGTAGGTCATGGAAGCGTCGTTAAGACTCAATTTATCCAAGGCGTCCCGCAAATCTTCGTAACGGGAACCGTCGGCACAGTAAATACCGCAATACACCATGGGATTGGCTTTTTTATAACCGGGAAGAGGTTCTGCGGCGGGAGCTTCCGCCAAGGTGACGGTATCACCGACGCGGGTATCACTGACGGTTTTGATGCTTGCCATAATATATCCAACCTCTCCGGCACGCAAAGTGTCGGCGGGTTTGCAACCAAAGGGGAAAAGATATCCGATCTCCACCACGTCGAATTCCGCACCCGTGGACATCATACGGATTCTCTGTCCTTTGGACAGGCTTCCGTCCATAACGCGGACGTAGACTACAACACCACGATAGGCATCGTAATAAGAGTCGAAGATCAAGGCTTTCAGAGGAGCCTCGGGATCTCCTTTTGGCGGGGGAACGTCCCGAACCACCTGTTCCAAAACGTCTTTGATATTCAGACCGTTTTTGGCGGAGATGCGGGGGGCTTCCTCGGCGGGAATTCCGATGGTATCTTCAATTTCGCGAATCACACGGTCAGGGTCGGCGGCGGGAAGGTCAATTTTATTGATAACGGGAAGGATCTCCAAATCGCCGTCCAGGGCAAGATAGGTATTTGCCAAAGTCTGTGCTTCAATTCCCTGAGAAGCGTCTACCACCAACAAGGCACCTTCACACGCTGCAAGAGCGCGGGAAACCTCGTAATGGAAGTCCACGTGACCGGGAGTGTCGATAAGGTTGAGAATATACGTCTCTCCGTCGTCGGCTTTGTATTCCAATTTGACAGCACGGGCCTTGATGGTAATACCATGCTCTTTTTCCAGATCCATATTGTCTAAGACCTGGTCTTCCATCTCCCGTTTTTCCACGGTTTCGGTCAATTCCAAAAGGCGGTCTGCCAAGGTGGACTTTCCGTGGTCAATATGGGCGATAATGGAAAAATTGCGAATTTTGGAAATATCGTACATTCTGTTCCTCCGTGTTGCGTTCTTTTTCTATTATATCCGAATCTTTCGATTTTGTCAAGCATTTCTTACGATTCCTCTTGATTTTATTTTCTAAATATGTTATAATGTATTTAAATATCAAGAAAGGAGGAATACTCATGGGATTGTTTCAGAAGCTGAGCCGAAAAAAGACTTATACTGCCTGCGACAGTCAACAAAAGCCTACCGCAGCCGTTTTTGTGGATTTTGAACACTGGTTTATTGCCATGAACAACATGTATCATGCAAAACCGGATTACAAAGGCTGGCTGAAAGACCTAAACAAGAGGGTCAACGTAGAAGAGATCGTATTTTTTGCGGATTTTTCCAACCAAGGACTTTCTCAGGAAATTCCCCGCATTCGGGAATTTACCAACCGCATCATCGAAACGAAAAACGCAGATCCCCGTTACAAAAAAGATTTTACGGATTTCATTATGCTGGACAGCATTTATCAAAAAGCCATGTTTGACCGGAACATTGATACTTTCGTCCTGTTCACCGGCGACGCACATTTTTCTTCCGTCGTCAGTTTTTTGGTCAACCGTTGCGGAAAAGAAGTCGGGGTATACGGCGTAAAGGACTCCTTCAGCCAGCAGTTAAAAAACACGGCGTCTTGGTTTGTTGAAGTGATCAAGCCTATTCGAGAAAACCCCAACGACACCTATTACAAGATGCTATTTTCCAGCCTTGCAAACGCAGAAAACAAACACCGTAAAAATGCAAAGCCCACCTTCCAAAAGACGATTTCCGTCGTTGCAAATTATCACAAAATCCCCCAAAAGACCATTCAAAAGGCCTTGGAAAAAATGATTGAAGAACAATACGTGATTCGGGAACGCACCGGAAAAGCAAAACCCAGTGATCCGTTGGTTATTAACTGGAAGCGGTGTGCGCAAAATCCCATTTTTACAGCGCACGTTCAAAACGACTGAAAGAGGTATCCAAGTGAAAAAATTTACCGCAATGCTTTTGGCGATGGCACTCCTCCTTGCCCTCCCTCTCTCCGCCTCGGCGGCAACGGCAAACGTAACGACGGAATTGACCGACGTCAGAAGCTATTACGCTCAACAAAGCGAATTGACTCTTTTTGAAGAAACCCTTGCTCTTGCGTCCATGGGAATGCTGACGGGGAAAACACCCTTTATTCCCCAAGAAGACGGAACGGCAGAGGCTCTTGCAAAGCGGATATTAAGCCAAAGCGCCGCAAATATGATTCCGGAAACCCCCACGGAACCGGAAGAACTGAAAGGGTTACAAAACAACGACGGAGCCTTTGGCAACGTCGAGAGTCATTGCTATTCCATGCTTGCTCTGACCGCCAGGAAAGAAACGTTCAACAGCGCAAAAGCTTATGAATGGTTGATTAAACAACAAAAGGAAAACGGCTCCTTTGGAGATTCTGTCAAAGAAACCGCCCTTGCCGTCTGTGTCCTTTCCCTTTCGAAAAACCAACAAGAGATGGAAGCAAAAAACAGAGGCGTTTCGTTTTTAATTGGTTATGAAGCCACCGACTGCATCGGTCTGAGTTGGCAGATCATGGGAATTACCGACGGAGGTACCGACGCTGCCACGGCGGGGGGACGGGATTTGTTGGAAAAGCTTCTTTCCTATCAAAATTCTGAAAACCACGCTTTTTATTCGACGAAAAACAGCGATAAAACCGACGGAGAGGCTACTGCCATGGCGTTGGCGGCATTGGACGCCATCAACGAAGATTCCGGAATGCTTCAACGGCTTGCGTCGGACGGAAAATTGACCTTTTTTGAATGGAAAGACGCCAAACCGCTGATGATCTTCGGTGGGGTTTTGTTGGGGATTTCGAGTTTATTTTGGCTCTATATTCTATTCCACAAAAAAAGCAATAAAACCTTGGAAGAAACAAAAACGTATTAGGAGGAATAGTTATGTCCATTCCCGTGTGGAACAACGAAATCCCTTATTTTGACCCCAAAAAAGGACAAGCAGCCCCTTCCCTTCTTCCCTACTTACTACCGGGAGAAAACAATCCCTGCTGCATCGTGATTCCCGGAGGAGGATACAGCCACAAATCCATGGATCACGAGGGTGTGCAAATTGCGCAATGGCTGAACACCATCGGCATCAGCGCATTCGTATTAGACTATCGCATCGGACCGGAATACGACGGACGGGCAATTTTGGCCGACGGACAACAGGCAATCCGCACCGTCCGGGGAGATGCAAAGAAGTTTGGCATTGACCCGAATCGGTTGGGGGTTTGCGGATTTTCCGCAGGCGGGCATCTGGCGGGAAGCTGCGCAACTATGTACAAAGGAGCGGAAGAACGCCCGAATTTTGCAATCCTTTGCTATGGAGTTCTGACCCTCGGGGAAAAAACCCACGAGATAACCTCCCGAACCTTTTTGGGAGAACACATTGGCGAGGAAGAGTACGTGAAACGGTTCTCGCCCGTTGACCGAGTCACTCCCGACTGTCCCCCCATATTCCTTTGGACCACCATTACCGACACTTGCGTTCCACCGAAGGAAAACACCTTTGCCATGGAAAAAGCCTGTCGAAAAGCCGGAATTCCCTATCGGTTCATCTGTTACGATCACGGAAAGCACGGGTTGGGCATTCCGAAAGACGACCCCGAAATTGCCTCGTGGACAAC
>JAZSJP010000155.1:0-1789 GCA_045534395.1 Eubacteriales bacterium
GGGACGGCTTGTTTTGGCGTTTTCAATAATTTTAAGTGCCTTATCAAAATCGGCATCCTTATGAACATAAACGTGGCAGATGCCCGTGCCTGTTTGAATACAAGGAACGGTGGCATTTTCCACACAGGCGCGAATCAATCCCGCACCGCCGCGGGGAATCAACAGATCTACGTATCCCACGGCTTTCATTAATTCGTTGGCGCTTTGGCGGGTGGTGTCCTGTACCAACTGTACCAAGTCGGGATCGGCGTTTTGATTTTTCAGGCCTTCCCGCAAGGCTTCGGTGACGGCGTTGGCGGAGCGGAAGGCTTCCTTCCCGCCGCGCAAGACACAGGCATTGCCCGATTTGAGGGTCAGTGCCGCGGCGTCGGAGGTGACGTTGGGTCTGCTTTCGTAAATAATGGCAACCACGCCCAAGGGTACGGCAACTTTTTCAATGACGAGTCCGTTGGGACGGGTGGTTTTCGTTAAAATTCTTCCCACGGGATCGGGAAGGTCGGCTACCTGACGGATTCCTTCCGCCATGGCGCAGATACGATTTTCCGTCAGCTTGAGACGGTCGATCATCACGTCGGAAACGGTTCCTCTCGCCGCGGCTACGTCTTCTTCGTTTGCCGCAAGGATTTGAGGAATGTGTTCCAATAAGGAATCTGCCATGGCGTGCAGATACCGATTTTTTTGTTCTTCCGAGGCAACACGCAAGTGCGGCGCCGCCGTCTTTGCCCGAAGGAGAATTTCTTGCGTCGTCATCATTGTTTTCCTTTCCCCAAAAAGCGGGTTCCCACGGCTTGTCCGTTGAAAAGATCGTACAGAATTTGGGGATCGCTTCCGTTGAGAATCACCGTATCGGTGCCTTGTTCCGTGGTAATTTGTGCGGCGTGAAGTTTCGTTGCCATGCCACCGGTTCCCAGATCGGAACCTTTGCCACCGGCAAGGGCAATGATTTCGGGCGTGATTTCTTTCACCACGGGAATCAATCGGGCAGAAGCGTCTTTGTGGGGATCCGCCGTGCAAAGTCCGTCGATGTCCGACAAAATCACCAAAACGTCGGCTTTTGCACAAACGGCAACGATGGCGCCCAAGGTGTCGTTGTCTCCGATAACGATCTCCTGGGTTGCAATGGTATCGTTTTCGTTGATGACGGGAATGGCACCCAATTCCAACAGACGGGACAGGGTATTTTCAAAGTTCAACCGACGGTCTTCGTGGTTCAGGTCGTCTCCTGTCAAAAGAATTTGCGCCACAGTATGGCGGTATTCGGAAAATAATTTATCGTAAGTATACATCAACTCACATTGTCCCACGGCGGCGGCGGCCTGCTTTGTGGGAATATCCGTGGGGCGGGATTTCAGAGAGAGTTTTCCCACGCCCATGCCGATGGCACCGGAAGAGACCAAAATGATTTCATTCCCGGCGTTTTTCAAATCGCTGATGACCTTGCACAATATTTCGATGCGGCGAATGTTCAAATGTCCGCCGGCGTGGGCAAGGGTAGAGGTTCCGACTTTAATGACGATTCTCATAATGTGTTCCAATCTATTTATTGTCGTTGTAAATTCTCGGAATTCGTTTCCCGATATTACACAAAATTTCGTAATGAATGCTTCCGGCGTATTCTGCCAGATCTTGGGCGGAGACGGTTTGATTTCCGCTGGTTCCGATGAGCGTTACCGTGTCTCCCGACGTTACGGGAATTCCCGTGACGTCAACGATACATTGATCCATGCACACCCGTCCCAAAATCTTGGTCTTCCGTCCGTGAATCAACACCGGAGCGCCATTGGACAAT
>JAZSJP010000024.1:0-3205 GCA_045534395.1 Eubacteriales bacterium
GGTATTAACGAACAAGCAAAAAGCAATCGTTTTAGGTGCTGGCCCTATTAGAATTGGTCAAGGCGTTGAGTTTGACTATTCAACCGTTCACGCTGTTTCAACAATCAAAAAGTCGGGCTATGAGGCGATTATCATCAATAATAACCCTGAAACGGTTTCTACCGACTATACTACTAGCGACAAACTTTACTTCGAGCCATTAACTCCAGAAGACGTTATGAACATTGCCGAATTTGAAAACCCTGAAGGTGTTGTGGCGTCGCTTGGCGGTCAAACAGCAATCAATCTTGCCCAGCCACTAGATAGCCTTGGCGTTAAGATTATCGGCACTGATTGCGAAGCTATTGATAAAGCGGAAAACAGAGAACTTTTCGAAAAACTTTTAAGAAGCCTTGGTATTCCTCAACCAAAGGGCTATGCTGTTACTAAGATTGAAGATGGCGTTAAAGCCGCAAACGAAATCGGCTACCCTGTTTTAGTTCGTCCAAGTTTCGTTCTAGGCGGTAGAGCAATGCAAATCGTTGCTAACGAAAAGCAACTCCGCCACTACCTAAAAACCGCCGTTGAAATCGATGAAGACAAGCCGGTCTTGGTAGACAAATACATTTCCGGACGGGAAGTGGAAGTAGACGCCATCTGCGACGGACACAGCGTATTCGTTCCCGGCATTATGGAATTGGTGGAACGCACCGGCGTTCACTCGGGTGACTCCATCTCCGTCTACCCCACCTTCTCGGTTTCCGACAAAGTCAAAGGAACCATTCTGCAATACGCAAAACAGTTGGGTCTGGGCATCGGCATCGTAGGACTCTACAACATTCAGTTTATCGTAGACAGAGACGATAACGTTTATATCATCGAAGTCAACCCCCGTTCTTCCCGCACGGTTCCCTTCCTTTCCAAAGCAACGGGTTACTCTTTGGCAGACATTGCCACGGAAGTTATCTTGGGCAAGTCCCTGAAAGAACAAGGCATCTTCGATATTTATCCCGACGAAAAGAAGCGTTGGTACGTCAAAGCCCCCGTCTTCTCCTTCAATAAGATTCGCGGCTTGGACGCCTACCTCTCCCCCGAAATGAAATCCACCGGGGAAGCCATTGGTTACGACGATAAAATGAACCGCGCTCTGTACAAAGCCCTTCAGGCTTCGGGCATGCACCTGCAAAATTACGGAACCGTACTTGCCACCATTGCCGATCAGGACAAGGAAGAAGCACTTCCTCTCATTGAACGCTTCTACAACCTGGGCTTTAACATTCAGGCAACGGAAGGTACGGCTAAATTCCTGAAGGAACACGGAATCCGCACCCACGCCTTGAAGAAGATCAGCCAAGGCAGTGAAGAGATCCCCGACGCCCTGCGCCAAGGTCATATCGCATACGTGATTAACACGAAGGATCCCGCATCTACCGACACGGACAACGCCGACGGCGGACAGATCCGCAAACTTGCCACCGAATACAACGTCACCCTGTTTACGGCACTTGATACCGTAAAAGTTCTTCTCGACGTTTTGGAAGAGACCACCTTGTGTATCTCCACCATTGATGCTTAAGGAGAATTGAAATGATTCAATCCATCTTCACGGTCACGGAAAATATTCCCCTGACCAAAGACGTTATGAAAATGACCCTGACGGGAGATTGCAGTGATATTACCTGCCCCGGGCAGTTCGTCAATTTGAAAATCGAAGGCAGATATCTGCGCCGTCCCATTTCGGTCTGCGACCGTCAAGGAGATACCCTGACGTTGATCTACAAAATCGTCGGCGGCGGGACCAAAGACATGAGTCAAATGACCCCTGGAACCAAAATCGACATTCTCACGGGCTTGGGCAACGGCTACGACCTGTCCAAAGCCGGAGACCGTCCCCTGTTGGTGGGCGGCGGCGTGGGAGTGCCCCCCATGTACTTATTGGCGAAAGACTTGATTGCCCAAGGAAAAGACGTCACCGTCATTTTAGGCTTCAATACCGCCTCGGAAGTCTTCTATGAGGAAGAATTCAAGGCAATAGGTTGTACCGTTCGGGTTGCCACCGTGGACGGAACCAAGGGCGTGAAAGGCTTTGTCACCGACGCTCTTGAAGGCATCGACGCCACTTACTTTTACACTTGCGGCCCCGAACCCATGCTGAAAGCCTTGTACAACGCCACAGAGATTTCGGGACAGTTCAGCTTTGAAGAGCGAATGGGCTGCGGATTCGGTGCCTGCATGGGTTGTTCCTGTAAAACAAAATACGGAAACAAGCGCATCTGCAAAGACGGTCCCGTGCTGGAGAAGGAGGAGATTATATGGTAAATACGAAAGTCAACCTCTGCGGCATTGATTTGGATAATCCCATCATTCCCGCCAGCGGAACTTTCGGCTTCGGTTACGAATTTGCCGAATTATACGATATTAACCTCTTGGGAACCTTTTCTTTCAAAGGAACCACCTTGGAACCCCGCTTCGGAAACCCCACTCCCCGCATTGCGGAATGCACCGCAGGCATGATTAACGCCGTAGGGTTGCAAAATCCCGGCGTGGATAAGGTCATTTCCGAAGAATTACCCAAACTTGCAAAATGCTTCCACAAGCCGGTCATGGCAAACGTCAGCGGTTTTTCCGTGCCCGACTACGCCGCCACTTGTGAAAAGCTGGACAAATGCGATCAAGTAGGTTGGTTGGAAGTCAACGTTTCTTGCCCCAACGTACACGGCGGCGGAATGTCCTTCGGTACGTCTCCGGAAGCGGCGGCAGAAGTGACGAGAGCCGTCAAAAAAGTCACCACAAAGCCTATCATCATCAAACTTTCCTTTAACGTTACCGACATTGTTTCCATTGCAAAAGCCTGCGAAGAAGCCGGTGCCGACGGCATCAGCTTGATCAACACTCTGTTGGGCATGTGCATTGATCTGAAGACTAAAAAGCCGGTCATCGCCAACAAAATGGGCGGATTTTCCGGCTCTGCCATCTTCCCCGTAGCGGTGCGCATGGTCTATCAGGTTGCTCACGCCGTCAACATTCCCGTGGTAGGAATGGGGGGCGTTACCACCGCCGAAGACGTCATTGAAATGATGCTTGCGGGTGCCACTGCGGTACAAGTCGGTGCCGCCAATCTGGTAGAGCCTTACGCATGCAAAAATATCATTGAAGACCTTCCCAAAGTTATGGAAAAGTACGGAATTTCCGATTTGAACGACATTATCGGACAAGCATAAAATAG